>JAAETO010000371.1 GCA_024228275.1 Arcobacter sp. | reverse complement strand
TGTTTTGTATCTCCTTTATATTACACTTTGAGAAGCTCCCACAATAATTGGTAGAAGATATGACAAAAAAAATAAACCGTTCAGGAGTAAAAGTATTAACTATATCAATAATATTTGTTTCCTTCTTATTTCAATCATGCACTTCAATAAAATTCCTTGATTATAATGATGTTAAAAATCATATAAGTAAAAATCCTAAAATACATTTTTTGGATGTTGGAAATGGAGACGCAACTATTATAGATATAGGCGATAAAGAAATAATCATTGATGGTGGTTTAAACCCAGAAACATTGATTAATTACCTACGAAAAACTGGAATTATACAAAACCCAATTGAACTGATGGTTTTAACTCATGGGGATGGGGATCACTATACCGGTTTAAAAAAATTAGTAGAGAATTCTAACTATTCTATTATTGAATTTTGGGAACCTGGCTACGACAAACAATGTGAATGTCAAAACTTCATTACACTAATAACTAGTATTTTTATTACTGGCTATCATGATTTCATAAGTTTATTAGAATCTAAAAAAGAAATGAAACTAGTGAGACCTTTAGAGTTAACACACCCACCTTCCACAATTACTAATGAAATAAAACAAATTCCCAAGCAAATATCACCTGTTCCGGAAGTTGATATAACGGTTTTACATTCTTCTAGAAAACCTGAATCAGCTAGAAGTTCATGTTTTTGTCTAGGGAGTCATAAATGTGCGTATCTTATTAATAATAGTTCTATAGTTCTCAAAATAGAAATAAGTGGTTTCTCTTTCTTGTTTACAGGTGATATAAATGGGAAACTAAAAGAAGATTCTCCTGATGAACTTCCAATAGATGTTGAGAAGAAACTACTTGATAATCCTAAAATAAAAAAAGCTTTAAATGTTGATGTTCTAAAGGTATCACATCATGGAAGTGAAACAGCAAGTACAACTAGTTTTCTTGAGGCTGTTTCTCCTAGGATTGCTGTTATTTCAGCTAGTAAGAATATTTTATATAGTTTACCTAAAGAAACAGTAGTTAAACGATTAGAGAATAATAAAGCAAAAGTTTATAGAACAGATTATTTTAGAAACATTCAAACTGAGGACAAGAGATTAAATGGACACATTATTTGTGAGATTACAGGAAATGATTCCTTAAAGATTTATTATAAGAATGAAAGACAAAGAAGTAATTTATTAAATGAATTTTCGAACAATGAAAAATAATTTGTGATTTTAAGAATTATTACTTGATAAATGAAATCATAATCAATCTTTACAAAACATTACTATAATTTTTTCCGAATTATTCTATCCAAATAAGTGTGATATTTTTGTGGTAGGTTTTTATACTTTGAAGCGAATTGAATTTTAATTTCTTCAAAAGATTTTTCAGGATAGTTAGTTAAATCTTTTTCAATATTTTTAAGATACGTTGATCCTTTTGTTTTCACTTTTTCTATTATGGTTTCTTCATTTGATTCTGCAAGTTGCTGAACTGCTTTTTCTAAATCATAATTATTTTCACAATAGTATCTAAAAAATATCCCTCTAAAATTTTCTGAGATTATTGTTCTGCTTAAATCTCCAAGTTCTTTTGCAGTTTCATTTATGGATGAGTGTGAGAACTTCTTCTCTCTCAATGATTCTAAAATCATATTTTCTAAATCGGATTTATTTTGTTTGGCAAGTTCAATTGGTAAATCTACAAGTTTAACAATTTCTCTATTTTCAGCTTTTACAAAAACTTGATGTTCTTAGACAAGTAAACTTTTCATCAGTACAAACCACAAAGCAACTATTCTTTAAGTATTTTTAAAATTCCGTTTTTCACAATTAATTAAATTTTGAGTTTTAGTTGACTTTTCCTTATTTTTCCATATACTTGTCAACTAAACAATGAAAGATAAAAATGGAAAACTTAGTAGCATACAGAATTAAAAATGCTAGAAAATTAAAAGGTTTATCTCAACAAGATATTGCAGATGAATTAGAGATTAGCAAACAAATGGTAAGTAAGTACGAAAAAGGAACTTCCATACCTACCAGTTCAAAATTACTAAAACTGGCACGTTTGTTTAATTTAAAAGTAGATTACTTCTTTAGTTCTTTTAAGATAGATATTGGCGAAGTAAATTTTAGAAAAAAATCTAAGTTCTCAATAAAAAAACAAAATTCATTAAAAGAACAAATTAAAATAAATCTAGAAAACTATTTGTGGATTGAAGATACTTTATCAATTGACTATTCCTTTAACAATATTATAAAAAACAATAAAATTAAAACCATTAAAGATGTTGAGAAAGCAGTTCTAAAATTGAGAACTGAATGGAATATTGGAACCGACCCAATACATAATATTATTCAACTATTAGAAGATAAAGAAATTAAAGTAATTGAACTTTATGATACTGATGATAAATTTGATGGGTTGGCAACTTTTGTAAATGGTAAATATCCGGTTATAGTTGTAAATGGTAATTTCCCAGTAGAAAGAAAAAGGTTTACTTTACTTCACGAGCTAGGACACCTTCTGCTTACCTTACCGGACTGTAAAATAATCGAAGAAGAATATTTTTGTAATAAATTTACTTCAGAATTTCTTTTACCAAAAAATATTGTTGCAAATGAATTTGGAGGAAATAGAAATCACATTACCTTACCTGAGTTAATATCTACTCAAAAAAAATATGGTATTAGTATTCCAGCAATAATTTTCAGATTAGTTGATGCCAATATTATAACCAAAGAACGCCAAAAGATTTTTTATAAAAGAATGAATTTCAATCCCAGTTTAAAAAAAGAAATCAATCAATCAAGATTTGAAACTCCCGAGAAATCAAGTAGGTATGTAAGGCTTGTATATAGAGCTTTAGCTCAAGAAAATATTTCGATAAGTAAAGCTTCATCTTTGTTAAATAAAAACATAGAAATTGTTAAAGAAAATTTCGCTTTAGTATAGTGTAGAAACTTTATGAAGATTGTAATAAATGATGCGAATATTATAATTGATTTAGTCAAGCTAAACTTATTAGATAATTTTTCAAAATTGAATTTTGAATTATATACTACAGACTTTGTGTTCGAAGAATTAAACGAAGAACAAAAAAGTCCGGTTTCAGTTTTACATAGGAATAATAAACTAACAATAATAGAAACAACTGAACTTGCCGATTACCAAAAAATTAGTGACTTATTAGAACGTTCAAATGGACTAAGTTTTGAAGATTGTTCTGTTTGGTATTATGCTACAAAATTATCTGGCACATTATTAACCGGAGATAGAAAATTACGTAAACAAGTTAGCAACGATGGAATTGAAGTTAGAGGTATAATTTATATTTTTGATGAACTAATAAAACAGAAATTACTAGATTTCCCAAAAGCTATAGAAAAAATTAAACAATTAACTCAACTGAATAGTCGCCTTCCACAAAAAGAAATTGCTAAAAGAATTGCACTTTGGAAAAGTGAAAAATAGTAGTGTAAATACTTTTATCTAAACGTTACATCTTCTTCTTAATTATTCTATCTAAAAAAGTATGGTACTTTTGCGGAAGGTTTTTATACTTTGATGTAAACAGAGTTTTAATTTCTTCAAAAGATTTATCAGAATGATTAGTTAAATCTTTTTCAATATTTTTAAGATATGTTGATCCTTTTGATTTCACTTTTTCTATTATTGTTTCTTCATTTGATTCTGCAAGTTGCTGAACCGCTTTTTCTAAATCATAATTATTTTCACAATAGTATCTAAAAAATATTCCTCTAAAATTTTCTGAGATTATTGTTCTGCTTAAATCGCCAAGTTCTTTTGCAGTTTCATTTATAGATGAATGAGAGAATTTCTTTTCTCTCAATGATTCTAAGATCATATTTTCTAAATCAGATTTATTTTGTTTGGCAAGTTCAATTGGTAAATCTACAAGTTTAACAATTTCTCTATTTTCAGCTTTTGCAAATATTGCAGCTCGCTTAATTACAGATTCCAATTCTCTAACATTTCCCTTCCATTTATTTTCTGTTAGTTTTTTCATTACAGCTTTTGAGAGAGTTAAATTGTTATTTTCTTTAGTAATAAAATAATTTGCAAGTATTTCAATATCTTCCGATCTATTATTTAGACTTGGAATCTCAATAGCAATAACATTCAATCTATAATAAAGATCTTCTCTAAACCTACCTTTTGTAACTTGATCCTTAAGATTTTTATTTGTGGCAGCAACAATTCTAACATCTGCATGTATAGTTTTGGAAGAACC
>JAAETO010000370.1 GCA_024228275.1 Arcobacter sp. | reverse complement strand
TATACAGTATTTGTGTTAGTTTTTCACAAGCTGATTAAATACTTTTAATAACAGATAATCTGTTTAAATAATTAATTAAGTGACTATATTTGTAGTATGAATAAGACAATAAGGTATGTTGAAAAAGTGTCTTTATTAAAGACGGTTTTAGGAGTTTTAATAGCTTGTTTCAGTATTTATTCTTTTATTTTTCAGAGTTTATTTGGGATAGTTCCTATAGCAATTAGCTTAGTGTTATTGCAAACTAAAGGCGTAGAAATAGACCTATTATCAAAAAAAATCAAGAATATATATTCTGTTTTAGGAATTGATTTTGGTAAATGGAAAGAGCTCCCAGAAATTGAATATGTTTCTGTTTTTGCAACACAAGAAAACATAGCAATTTGGGCAAGTTCAGCATCTGCAAATGTTAAAAATGACATTTTTAAGTTAAATTTATTTTACGATACAAATAAAAAAATTGAGGCATATACTACTTATGAAGAAAAAGAAGCTTTTGAAGTAGGACATCACATTTCAGAAGCATTGAATACAGATTTATTGGATGCTACAATTATAGGATGCTCCAAACTTGTTGATAAAGATATTTTTAGAGAAACAGGAACTGTTAAATATTTAGAATAATTCCAAATAAGCTTATTTTAGAACATTAATTTCTTAATTTTGCTCGCTGAACTTTATGTTATGAGTAAG
>JAAETO010000369.1 GCA_024228275.1 Arcobacter sp. | reverse complement strand
GGTTTAAAAAAATCAATTCAAAAGGGGGTTAGTCCTGATGCTTACTACGGAATAGAAAAAAAGAATTCGGAAAATCATCAGACTTATATAAAATCTGATTATTTAATTTTTAGTGAAATCAATGGTGAAGAATTAGTCGATGGAGCTGGGTTAGCATTAGGCTTAGGTCCAAGAAAAATAAATTTAAAACCTGGAATACATACTTTTAAAGTTTTTACAGGTTTATCAACATTAACTTTTAAAAAAATAAATATAAAAGAAAACCGTCAGTATTTTTTTGGTTATAACGGAGACACTTTTTGGCTAAAAGATTTAACTGAAAATAAAGTTGTTTACGGTTACGAACCAATAAATAATTAATAATAATTTAAAATATAATACCTGGATAAATCTTCACTTTTAATTTTTTGAATGAAAGCTCCAGGTATCTAATTACAAACTAAAATATACTATCTTTTAGAAAAAACGAAAATCCATTCTTAAGGATGTACATTAAAAAAATATATTTCATTTACAACTTACAACTTCTACCATTTATATTAACTATTTTCGAAAGGAACACATTTAAATTTTATAAATTTATTTTGTCCTAAAAATATTTCTGCTGATTTTGTAAGTATATTATTATGAGAAACTATAAAATGATATGATACTTTTAAATAATCTTGTTCTATATTTTGTAAATATAAAAAGCAATCTCCAACATATGCTCTAATATCTTTTTGATTAACTTTATAATTATTTGACATTTTCCAATTTTTACATTGAACTAATACTAGATTAGTTCCTTTACTTGTAATAATATCTAATCCACCATCATTAAAAGACATTTTAATTCCTCTATTTTTAACCTTATATTCACTTTGTTTATATTTATTAAATATATCATTACCGTAAGTTAATCTCTTTTTATGTTCGTTAATACTAGAACCTAAACCTTCTGCTAAAAAACAATGTTAAACTCCACCTTTTATAATATAAACATTATCTTGCATAAAAAATTTTGCAAGTTTTTCAAAATATCATTTTCATAGAATATTTAAATATATTATAGGGCAAAGTCTTGCTGATTATATAAGAATGGTTAGACTTCAGAATTCTGCAAAGTCTTTTAAATCAAAAAAGAAAATAACAGATATTGCACTTGAACATGGTTATGAAACTAATGCCTCTTTTTCAAAAGCTTTCAAAAAACATTTTGTAGTAAATCCTAGAGAATTTGCTTTAAAAGTAAAAGAAAAAAAAGGTAATACAATGTTAGAAGCAAAATATATTGAGTTTGAAGATATTGAAGTTTTAAGTGTTAGAGGAGAGAGTATTTAAATAGAGATCCAAGACGTACAAAACCAGAGAATTTGAAAACATTAATTCATATTCCAATGGCATAAATAAAGAGTTTTAACTCTTTATTTATAATTAAAAACTAAGTATGTTATACTAAAAGATGCAAAAAACATTTACTGAAATTTTTAAAGATAAAAACTTACCTTTCTTAGAATTAAGGCACTCAAATTCTAATCTTCATTATAAAAAACATTTCCATGATACTTTTTCTTTAGGTGTTAATAAAAAAGGAATTAGCAAGTATTTTAATAGTGGAGAGGAATATATATTAAAGAAAAATGGCTTAAGTATTATAAACCCCAAAGCAGTTCATTCTTGTAATTCTTGTAGTGATGAGCTTAATGAATATTATATGTTGTATTTAGATGTAAATTGGTGTATGAATATCCAAAAATTAATTAATAAAGATGTTAATACATTTATTGAAATATCTAATCATTTACTTGAGGATGAAGAGTTTTATATTGAATATACTTCTTTGTGTTATTATCTTTTTGAAAATCATGATTCTTGTGATAAAGAAGATGCAGTAATAGATTTCTTTCTTAAATTCTTTGCTCTTTTTATAGATGATACAAGATTAAAAATATATGATGAAAAGTTTGAGAAAATAATTGATTATTTGGATACAAATTATAAAGAAAATATAACATTAGAAGAATTAGCTAATAAATTTAAATTAAATAGCTTTTATATTATACGAATTTTTAAATCTCAAATGAATCTAACACCAAGAGCCTACTTAATAAATAGAAAAATAAATAAATCAAAAGAATTTCTACAAGAAGGATTCTCAATAGTTGATACTGCCTTAGAGTGTGGATTTTTTGATCAAAGTCATTTTCATAAAAACTTTTTAAAAATTGTTGCCGTAACTCCTAAAGATTATCAAATCAATTTTTTACAATAAGTATTTTCTAAAATTCTTTATACTTACTTTTTAATATAAAGGATTTTTATGTCACAAACTATTTTTTTTGCAATGTTTTCTTTTTCACTTGCTATGTCAATTACTCCAGGACCTGTTAATATTATGATTGTAACTTCAGGTATTAATCATGGCTTTGCAAAAACTTTCTCATTTATTTCTGGTGCAACTATTGGTTTTACTTTACTTTTGATTTTAATTGCACTTGGTTTATCTTCAATTTATGAACAATATACAGATGTTTTTTTAATTTTAGAAATTTTTGGTACTTTATTTATTTGTTATATAGGATATAAGATTGCAAGTTCTAAAGCTACTTTGGAAGTTAAAAATGAAGATTTAAAATATCTAAAATTTCATGAAGGGTTTTTATTACAATGGCTTAATCCAAAAGCTTGGGTAGCCTCAATATCGGGAGTTTCAATGTTTTCTCAAAGTAAAACTGCTTTAATTGCCTTTGTATGTATTTACTTTTTTGTTTGTTATTTATCTCTGTCTTTTTGGGGTATTTTAGGGCAAAAAGCAACACGTTTTTTTAGTACAAATAAACGATTACAAGGATTTAATATACTTATGGGAAGTATACTTATCTTTTCTGCCCTTTCAATAATTATTTCTAATTT
>JAAETO010000368.1 GCA_024228275.1 Arcobacter sp. | reverse complement strand
TTGTTCTGGTCGTCTTATTCCACTAAATGAAGTCCAACAATCTTTACAAAAGTATCTTTTTATTCCTCTTCTTGAACCTCTATTTTGAGTATTAATTGATTGACAATTTGGACATATTT
This sequence comes from Arcobacter sp., assembly GCA_024228275.1. GTDB lineage: Bacteria > Campylobacterota > Campylobacteria > Campylobacterales > Arcobacteraceae > Halarcobacter. Next base: position 2,572 of record JAAETO010000368.1, on the reverse strand, counting down.
TGGAACTTTTTTACAACCATTTATAAATAAACCTTTGTTTACTACAAATATACGAACTTTAGTGGATGTTTTATGCACCCATTTTTTTAATTAAATCAAATGTAGCAAACTATATCAAATTGTTGAATAAGGATATTTACTTATTCAACAATTTATAGATTTTTTAATTCTACAAAAATTATTTATTCTGATAAAATACTATAAATGAGTCTTATTTTAATTATTTTTATTTATTTTTCCTTAAGCAAAATATAGAATAATTATATTACGCGTAGGTTTCTGTTTTATATAAAAAATGGATGTTTTCATATGAATAAAAAAAGGGTTTCACATGAATGATCAAGAAATACAAGAAGTAAGAGAGAGTTTTGGTAGATGTACATTAAAAGGTGATTTAATTGATAGATTTTATGAAATATTTCTAGAAAGTCATCCAGATATTAAGCCAAGATTTGCAAATACAGATTTTACTAAACAAAAAGAGCTACTTAGAAAAGGTATAAATATTGCTATACTATTTGGTAATGACAAAGTTTTGGGGAGAAAGGGTATTGAAAAACTTAGAGAATCTCATAAACGAACCAAATTAAATGTAAGTCCTAGTTTATACATATATTGGAAAAAAAGTTTACTACAAGCAGTTTCAGAGTATGACTATCAATACAATAGAGAATTAGAAACTATTTGGGAAAAGTTGATTGAAAAAACAATCACTTATATTGCAGAAGGATATGAAAATAATTAAACTTAAATAAATAAAATTTATTTCGTAAAGTAATTTTTATAACTTTTAATAAATTGAAATTTTTTCATAATTTTGAAATGTTATTTCAGTACGATATATCATATTATAAGTTGTTAAAACTTATATCTAGAACTCAAAAGATTAACTATTAAAAATTGTTTAATCATTATGAACTAATACAAAATGTATATATAAGATCCTTTATCTTTCATATTATTATTACATTTTGTAATATAAATTAATTAACATATAAATATTTTAAAAAGCCTTTAAAGTAAGGCTTTAAAAATATTATAATAACTATAAATCTACAATCATCAGGTTATCCTTATATTTATTACATGTATCATAATAAAAATGAATTATAACTAGCTTAATTTTTAATTATTTAATCATTTCATATTAGAAATAAAATTATTATTTTAATAACTATTTGATATAATTTTCTTAAAACAGTAAGGTAATGAATGAATAATGTATTAGAAATATTTAGACAAATAACTAAAATTCCTAGATGTAGTGGAACACACCAACCCTTTATTAATTATATAAAAGATTTTGCAAAGAAATATGAATATGAATGTATAGTAGATAATTATAATAATATTTTATGTAAAAAATTAAACTCAAAAGCTAAATTAAGCATACAAAATCATTACGATATAGTATGTTTGGTTGATAATTGTATTCCTAAGATAATTGAAGAAGATGGATTTTTAAGAGCAAATAACACAACTTTAGGTGCTGATAACGGAATTGGTTGTTCTTATATGTTAAGTTTAATGACTAGACATTATGACTGTGAATTTTTATTTACTAGCGATGAAGAAATTGGTTTAATTGGGGCAAATAATATTGATCTTGAATTAAAAGCTAAATATATGTTAAATATTGATAGTGAAGAAGAAGGTGGTATTTGTATTGGCTGTGCGGGAGGAGTAGATTTCTTTGCAAAACACAGTAAAAAGTCTATCATAAAGAATGATGATAATTACGATCTTTATGAAGTCTCAGTTTCAAAAATCGCAGGTGGTCATAGTGGTATAAACATTGATAAAAATATTCCTAATGGAATCAAGTTGATTTCTCAAACAATAAAAGAATCTAATGCCTTACTTTTAGATATAAATGGAGGAGAAAGAATAAACTCTATTCCAGTTAATGTTAAAGCAATAATAGCCTCTAAGACTTTACCAAAAAAATCTCACGAAAATATTTGTATAAGTAAAATAGATAGTAAAAGTGAACATTTTAATATTTGGCATAGTGATATAGTAGATTTCATTTATACATTTGCAAATGGTGTAAGAGCTTATGATAAAGATCATAATGTTGTACTTAACTCAATAAATCTTGCTAAAATATCTACTAGTAATGATGAAATAAAAATTGAATTAAGTGCAAGATCAATGGTAAATGAAGAATTAGAACAATTAAAAAAGGAGACAATCTCTTCTTTAGAACATTTTGGTTTTAAAGTTACAACAGATGGCAAATATCCTGCTTGGAAACCTGATGTAAATGAATTTACAAATAATATTTTACAAATATATAAAAAATATGATAAAGATGCATCTTTAGAAGCAATTCATGCAGGTCTTGAATGTGCAATATTTAAAAATAAATTTCCAAACATGAAACTTGCTTCTGTTGGACCAAATATTTTTTATCCACATTCAAACTCTGAAAAAGTTGAAATTAAATCAATTGAAAATCTTGGGTATATTATTCAAGAGATTGTAGATAGCTTTTAAGTTATGCTATGAATAACTTTCAAATAACAGAAAATTGGGAATATCATAACTTAGAAAAAAAAATCTATGTATT
>JAAETO010000367.1 GCA_024228275.1 Arcobacter sp. | reverse complement strand
TTTCCTTTTGTTTTTTAGATATATTATATTAAAATGAAATTTTAGAGAATGCGAAATATAACTATATCTTTTTTTTTATCCGATTAGTTTTATTGTGGTGGTGGTTGGCTTGTATAAGAATAGTGCGGTTTTGTATGCGAGGATTTTCTGCAGGAAAATCAGATGTAATAAAAACGCACTCAACTTTGATTAAGCACCGAACACTGCATTATTTTTATACAGTGTTGTGTATAGTGCTTTTATGTTTTTAAAAACTCAAATAATTCAATATTCCATTCATCTTTAATAAAGATTTCATCAAGTAATAATAATCGCAAATTCTTTTTTGATAAATTATATTCCGGTCTCCAAAATGAACTATAGTCGGTTTTCCCGATTGTTTTGGTTTCCTGAAGATGAATCTTATTTCTTAATTTTCTTAAATGATTTAAATCTTTGAAAAATTGGTTCTCTTGTTTCAATATTTTCTTTGATTCTATTTTCTTTATCATTTGGTCAAAGGTCATTGTCTTAAATTCAGTTTCTGCATTTTTCTCAAAAAGTTTAGTTTCACTTTTTAGTGATTTTCCTTCGAGCATAAATTCAGTTTTTCCAATTATCTTAAATTCTTTCCAAATGAGTTTTTTTTGTAAATTCTCATTACAGCATATTAAGTAAAAAACCGCCTCAATTATAGAAGTACTAACAACTATAAAGCTCTTTATTGTTTGAATTTGTAAAACCTCTGAAAGATTTAATTCATTTAGAGTTTTTCTTAAATACTGAATATATTGAATATTATGACTTATGTTAGCAATTATGTATTTTGAGTCAGGGTATAATTCGTCGTCAATCTCATATTTTGCTAAATGATTCTTTATTTTATGTATCGGAATAGGATACCATCTTTCTTCATATCCACTTCCAATTAGTTCACTCATATTCGGGTTTTTGTCTTATGCACAACATCGCAAGATTCCCAATGCAACATACTGCAATGCGTATATTACGAAGTAAATTTATTAATTATTCTTCTTAAAATTATTCATAAGCTCAACCAAATCTTCAACACCTTTTGTTGGAAATGCATTATAAATTGATGCACGAACTCCGCCAACAGAACGATGTCCTTTTGATTTGATGAAATCTTGTATTCTGTATTTTGATATTTTCTTATTCATATTTCTAAAATTCATTTATTTGTCTAATTTTTCTAAAATAGCAATAGCTTCCATATCAAATTTGGAGAAGGCGAACCATTTTTTACCAACATCTTTCAAGCTTGCACCAAAGTGATAAACTTGTTTTTCATCAATAATTAAAAATCTATCGTGAGATGAATTGAATTTTTTTATCTCTATTGGGTTGTACTGTAAATTATATTTTTCCAAAT
>JAAETO010000366.1 GCA_024228275.1 Arcobacter sp. | reverse complement strand
GAAAAATATGGAAAGTTAAAGTTTTGATTAAATTTAAAACCTAATAATTTAGCACTTCCAATAGCAATATCTGAATAACCTGAAAAATCATAATAAATTTGAAAAGCATAAAAAACGGTTGCTAATAAAAAAGTACTCGAACTATGTAGTTCGTGATTACCGTATACAGAATCTACATAAATAGCTAGATTGTCTGCAATCACAATTTTTCTAAATAATCCTATTGCAATTTGAAAAACACCTTCTTTAAGCCATTTTTGATTGAATATTCTTTTTGTTTGTATTTGAGGCAATAAATTTGAAGCTCTTTCAATTGGTCCTGCCACCAGTTGAGGAAAAAAGCTTACATAAGTAAAAAAGGCAACAATATTTTTTGTTGGTTTAAAATTCCCTCGATATATGTCTATAGTATAACTTAAAGTTTGAAAAGTGTAAAAACTTATTCCTACTGGAAGAATTATGTTTAGTGTCAAGTCATCAACTCGCCAACCTATTGTGTTCATTGAGTTAGCAAATGTATCTGCGAAAAAATTGTAATACTTAAAAATGGCAAGTAACCCTAAATTAGAAACTAAACTCAATAAAAGCCAATTCTTTTTAACTCGTTTGGATTTAGACGAGTTAATTTTTAATCCTACTATATAATCAATTAATGAACTGTATATGATAAGCGATAAAAATCTCCAGTCCCACCAAGCATAAAAAACATAACTAGATAATAAGAGCAATATATTTTGCTCCCTTAACCTGTTTTGTAACAACCAATAAATAACAAATACCAGTGGCAAGAAAATCAGGTAGTCAATTGAATTAAATAACATGTAAAATTTATTGTTGTTTAGTTAGGTGTTAAATAAAAATCATTATCTAATGAGTAAATATATTTAAAATAATTATAATCCATAAAATTAAGAATGGTACTGAAAGCTAGATTTAGTAATGTGTGAAATTTTTTAGAAATGAATTGATAAATAACGTTAGATTTTAACTTTAGATTATTATTCGAGACTTAGTTTTTGTTATTAATATTTGAGTATTTTATTAATAAAGTTTTCAATATCTCTATCATTTAAAAATGAATCATATAATTTTCTATTTGTATTTAATTCACTTTTGGATTTCGATAGTCCTTTTAACATACCATTCATTAAACTATCTTCATCATCTGTTTCTGCGGTGATTAATCCAGGAATTAAATCTATACCTCCTGCACATTTAGTAGATACTACATTATTATTCTGGGACATCATTTGTAATAATACATTAGGAAACCCTTCAATTCTGGAGGATACAACACATAATGTGGCCTTTTTAAAGTATATGTAAACATTTTCAACAAACCCAAAAAATATAACATCTTCTTTTAAGTTTAGAGAATCTCTTAATTTTATTAGCTCATCTTTTTGATCCCAATCATCACCAAGAATTATTAGTTTTAAGTTAGGGTATTCTTGTTTTATTGTTGAGAAAGCTTTGATAAGTAAATCAAACCCTTTTAATTTTAACAGCCTTCCGGCAGTTACTATGTATTCTTCTGGAAGATTAGCCGTAATTTTTTCTTGAGATTTCCTATTTATTTCATTTAAATCGATAGGATTGGGAATAACCTCTATTTGAGTTCTTTTTAATAACCTTGGAAAGTTATCTATTAATTGTGATTTCATTAATTCTGTTTGGCATATCAACAACTTTAAATTTCGATATCCAAGAAAATATATTAATTTATAAGAGAATAGTTTAATGGATTTAAACCTTAAAAAAACTGAAGTAGATTCTCTGGCAATAAATTTTTTTGCTTTTAGTAAACCTAGGCTCATTAAAATATCTATAGTTCCTGTTACATTAATATGCGAGGTGAAAACATAGTCATAAGTGGTTTCATTTTTTAATAATTTAGACACGAAAATAAGCCAACCTAACCTCACGCTTTTTGTGGTCATATATTGATGATTGATATTTCCATTTAAAGAGTGTTTTGGTTCAAAGTCTTGTTTAAAATATACAATAGTTACAGATTCGTTTTTAAAATATTCCGCCACCATTTTCAGAAATTGTTCTGCACCACCAATTCCGTTATTAGGCATTACTATTAAAATATTCATATATATTCTATTGACTTGATTTTATTTATTTTAAAATATCTAAAAATAACGATTCGTATTGCTTGATTATTTTTTGTTTATTAAATTTTTTAATAACAGATTCTGCCACTTCTTCAGCATTAAAATTACTTTTATTAAAGTTGTTTAAGTGTAGTAAAAAATCATCCTCATCTTCTACAAGGTAGCCATTAATTCCATGATCTATAATTTCTTTTGTTCCTCCTGGAACGTTAAAAGCAATCGCAGGTGTTCCAGCTACACAACTTTCTAATAAAGCATTGGGGAAGCCTTCAACGTAAGATCCTTGTAAAAACAGATCACTTTCTTGAAGGTATTTATATACATTATCAGTAAAAGGTATGTGTGTTATTTTATTTTTGAGACCATATTTATTTATTTCTTCAAATAAACTTTCTTTGTCGCCACTACCAATAATGGTATAATTAAAATCAAACTCTATTTTAGACAATATTTTAATTAGTCTGTTATAACCTTTTACGCTACCTAATCTACCAACGGTTATCAGGTTTAATTTTTTCTTATTTGTTTTTTTTTGAGGACTTATCTTTATTGATTTAGTAATTGGGTTGTTTATAATAATAAGTTTTTCCTTTTTAATATTATACATTTTGGTAAGATCGGTCTTCATATCATTAGATTGACAAATTATCTTATCAAAATGGTTGTAAACTATCTTTACCAAGTGGCTAGACAATTTATTTTTAATATTTATTTCAGTATTGTTTTTACTAATTACACTTGATTCTCTTGCAACAAATTTTGTTTTCTTGATTATAAAAGAAAGGAAACCAACAACAAGATTTAAATGTATAATACTACTAACAACAATGTCTTGTTTATCATTTTTAAGGTATTTAATTAGTTTTGGTATAGACCTAGAAACTCTGTTGGTATTTAAATATATTAGTTTTGAAGAAATATTTGAATAATCATTTTCTGTTTTTATTCCTGTAATAATTAAAGTTGTATCAAATGTGTTCTTATCAATGTTTTGTGCTAAAAATGACATTATTCTTTCTGCTCCAGCTGGTTTAAGAGAAGGTAATATAAATGCAATATTAATTTTCTTACTCATTTAGATGATTTAAAGTGTTAGTATTACTACCTAATTGAAGATTAAGGATTACAACGATTAATAAAATGTAGTAATCATCAATAAAAATAAAAACATTATGGAAAGAACTATGCAGGAAATAACCTAAAAAGAATAGATTAAAAAGTATTTTGTATTGTGGTTCTAATTGATTGGTCTTTTTTAATAAAAAAATGAAAAACAATGTTACTATTAGATATCCGAATATTGAATAATTAAATCCAATATTAATAAAACCATTATGTGTAGATAATTCTTTTACATGATGATTTTCAAGCCTGATAGCCATCTTATCTTGTATATCATCATGTTGCTTATCAGTTACTCCTAACGGATGTGAGAGAACGGTATAAAAACCTGTATACCAAAGTAATGGCCTACTATCACTTTGGTAATTTGATAATCTATTTTGATCATCAGTATTTTGTTTACTTAATTGAAAGAGGGTAAAAGATAGTATTACAGTAAAGAAGATAATTTTGTACAGGTTTCTCCTTTTGGAATAATTATAAATTAACAGACCTAATATGATAATTCCTTCTGCTAATACCAAAGATCTAGTTTGAGTTAAGATTGAAATAAATAGAACAAAAGAGGCAGTATAAAAATAAAACCTCTTATTCAATTTAAAGTGCATATAAACATTTAAACAGAAAGACGAAAACAACAAATATGCTAAACTTATTGGTGATGAGAATGGACCAGAAAGTCTAAATTTACTTGCCATTCCATGCCTTATAAAAGTTTCTTGATTTAACAGTTTTCTAGTAACATGTTCTGCAGGGTTTACAAATAATAACCTCTTAAACTCCATAATATTAGAAGAGATAGGTGAATGAGGATGTTGTAATAATGCAAAAACAAGTATAATTAGATGAGCATAAATAATGTAATTAATAAACTTTAAATCCTTTTTAGCAATTAAAATAGCTAAAAATGTAAATGCAACAAAAGAAAGATTTTTAATAAGGCCAATTAATACAGGCTTAAACTCAACACCTTCCATAATTGATAGCTTTAAGTTTACCACTACTTGAATAATCGCTAGTACTGCAATAAAAATGTTAAATGTTTTAAAAAACGAATTAGTTTTAAGCTCGCTTAAATAGCTCTTAAAAAACAAAAAGAAAAAACATAAACTCAATAATCTTACATAGCTAATTGAGCCTATTCTAAAGTTTATAAAAACATTAGTGAACCCAATTAAAATAGCAATAAGTATAATTGTAAATCTCATTTTAACCTTTCATATATTTCTTTAAAAATTTAAATTTTGAGAGAATTTTGGTTATTGAACTAGGTAAATTTTCTAAAACTTGTTCAATTAAATTTTGATTATTATCATTAAAAATAACATTGTTTTTATTAAAGAACATTAAAATTATAAATGGGATAAAAATAAAAATACTAAATAATAGAATTATTAATGAAGTGTTTAGGTTAAAGTAGAATAAAATTAGATAAACTAAAATAACAGGTAAAATAAAAACAACAGATATGATATGCAGTCTAATAAAAAATCTAGAGGAAAATTTCATTATTTTTTTTAGCTTAATTGATATTTGAATATAATTAAGAAACATAGCAAATACAACACCAACTGCTAAACCTGTTAGATCAAAATAAGTTACTCCTAATAAACAAAAACCTACCATTAATATAGCAAAAACAAACTGGTAAAGTGCACCTTCATAAACATACCCTAATGATTTTAAATAGGATTTATTTATTCTTGTCGCAAATCTAAATGATAATCCAATTAATAATATTTGAAAAATAACTATTGCTTCTAACCATTGATCTCCCAACAGTACTTTAATAATTAATTCTGCATTTAATATAGAAATTAAAGTAAACGGAACTAGCACACCAAAACAAAGAGACATACTAAACAAGTAAAAATCTTTAAGTATTTTAATATCATCTTGCTTACTTGAAAGAATAGGAAAGAAAATTTTATCGTAAATAGTGCCAAAAAAACTGGCAGGAATAGCTAATAATTGATAAGCTCTTGAATATAAACCTAGACTGTTGACGTTAAGTATTTTGGCAACTATAAGATTATCTGCAGTATTGGCTAAATAATTAAAAAGTGTAGCAATTGTGTGCCCTGACCCAAAAAACATTAGTTGTTTTATTGTACTTTTATGTATAGAAAAAGTAAAAGTAGGTTTTTCAAAATACATTAAGATAAGCGTGTAAATAATTAATTGAGCTAACTGCCCATAAATTAAAGACCAATATCCAAAACCTAATAGTGCGAGAATTACAGAAAATACGCCATAACCAAAAATATATGAGAAAGTTCTGGCTTTTACTCTTTGAGGAAATTTAAGCTTACGCTGTAATATAGATTCTGATATACTATTAAAGCTGAAAATGATGAAGAAAAATGAAAAAAACCGGATAGGTTTGTCTAAATTATCAGCTTCGAAAAATCTACCAATGTAAGGTGCAAAAAAATAAAAAAGTACACCAATAAGAACGCCAATTAATATAGATAAAGTGTACCCTGTAGAAATATGCGTTTTAGTTATGTCTTTCATTTGTACAAGAGCAGCACCAACTCCCATATCAGTGAAAATTGTAGAAAAATTAACTAGAATTAGAATAATACTTACAATTCCAAAATCTTCAGGAGTTAGTAATCTAGCAAGAACTGCAAGTATTGCTATTTGACAGATTATTTGGAGTGAAGAACCAGCAAACATCCATATTGCACCATTAATACTAGATTTTGCTTTTGGGATATTAGTTTTCTTCATTGATAATTTTTAGGAACCTATTAATAATCGGCCTGGCTTTAATTTTAGCAACAATTTACTAAATATTAAAGATAAATTAAAAGACAAAAGAAAAGCTAAAACAACAGTAATTGGCAAAAAAAGTTCCTGAACAAAAACATACCCAAAAAATATTTTTAAAATAGGCTGATGAAATATATAAATGTAATAACTGTTAACATTGACAGTTTTTATTGCTGATGCATATTTGTTAATTATTTCATTTTGATTATTAAATATTGTGTTTAAAATACTGTAAGTAAAACAAATAGATAACACACCTAGTATTAGTAAAGTTTGACGTATAACTGCAGTTATATAGATGCCTGAAGAATTTTTTATAGCAAAGAAATACCCAGTAAATATTAAAAAATGAGCAATAAATAATATTACGCTTTTATCTTTTAAAAAGGTTAATACTTTCTGGCTGTGTAATGAGAACAAATAACCTAAATAAAAATAAACAAAGTATTTAAAAACATGAGCAACTGGGTTTAAATTTAAATAATGCATCGGTAAAACAAGTATATATAATACAACGGCAATTATAATTCCTTTCACTATATTATTCTTAAAGTATTTTTCAAAAGGATAAAATAAAAGGAACATTATAAACATCATTAATATAAACCATAAATGTCCGCTTCCTATCCATAAATGAATTAAATATGTTTTTAAGGAATCGAACTCCATAAAAAAATAATTATATAGTAGAGCAAAAAACAAGTAAGGAATAAGTAAACGTCTTATTTTTTTAGTTATTAATATTTTATAAGTACCATATTTTTTTATTGAGTTTCTTAAGTAACTATAAATGTATCCAGAAATAAATACAAACAGAGGCATAGATAGAGTAGATATATACCTTCCAATAAAATCTGCAATAATACTATAATCATAAAACTCGCTAATTTTCCAACTATTTGTAAAAGGAGCGAATGTATGCCTTAAAACCACTATTGAAATGCCAAAGACCCTTAACAAATTCATGTGATCTAATTTTTTAGCATTCATTTTTTATAAATTATTCGAATTAATGATTGTTGGTTTTAACAAACTTAACATTAATTTAAACCTTTAACAAAGCTAATTTATTGATAGTTTAAAAGCTTTGTTTATAACATGTTTATAACTTTTTCCTTTTTGTAAAATCCAAATCCTTAATTTTAACGTATTTAGTTTTAAAAGCTTAATGCAAAACATCGATTAAGTGTAAGAATATTTCTTTGAAACGCATAAAAAAGTAAGAAAATATTTTCACCTATGTACGTTTCATCGAATTTATCATCTGAAAATCTGATGATTACACTATTTTTTATAAGTTTATCCCATTAAGCCCCAAAATTAATAGCAAAAATGAAATTTATTACTCCAACTATTTTTGGAAGTAAACCTCCAAAAAAACACTTTTTAATTTTATTATTAACCTCATTATTTTTTAGCAATTTAAATGCTCAACAATATCCGCCAAATTCAAATTTAACCCATGCGGAATATAATCCACCTGTCCAAATGCCAGATTATTTGTCAAGTTTTACTGAAGAAAACTTTGGAAAT
>JAAETO010000365.1 GCA_024228275.1 Arcobacter sp. | reverse complement strand
TATCCGATAATTTCTCCGATATATATGACCTTTTAAGAATCTGTGAAACACATAGTATTAATTGGAAATATCGATTTAATCCCAATAAATGTAAAATCACAGTAAATAATATCCATGAAAAACTAAATGAAATCACAAATACAGTTTCAAATAATGTCAACACCGTTGATTGTATACAACAAGAATTCATTGATAATATTCCAGATAGATTTAAAAATAAACTTCCTATCACTTCTCTTGCACCATTAATAATAAAAAAATATAATTCCAAAAATAAATCTATTTCAGGCATAAATATCAAAGGATTCCGCCAAAAATGGAAATTACATTTTATCAAATCCAAATTACGATCTATTTTACATACTTATTTCATAAAACAAAAAAATAAAATCCCTTTCTTAATACACTGGAATAATATTTATCATTTAACACTCCCAATATTACAAGAAATACGCCGGAAAACCACTTTGTATGATAATAAAGTTAAATATAGTCCAATAAATAGATACTTAGGAGCAATGTTACATGATACCAATAAAAATTGTATAATATCGGATAAATTAACCAATAACAGTTTTATCCAACGGTTACAAGGTAAAACTGATACCATAAAATATAAACTTGATATAAAATTGAAAAACATTGGCCTAAATTCCAGAATTCCTTTAATTAAATCCTTCTTTTTGGCCTATACTGAAATATATGGCCAAATACTTCCTACAAAATATCTCAAAAAATCAGATAAAATAAGTTTGAAAAACATGAAAGATTTGTGTTCCATAGAGACATCACATGCAGTAAATCGTGAATTTAGATCTTTTATAGGAATTCCAAATCCAACCCAACGATGGTCACTTCTTAAAGCAATGTTCCATCATAAAATGCGAAGAAATCCAGATTTTACAGTATTAAATCACTTCATCTCTAATTATATAGATGATGATATCCCAATGTTTAATGAACTCCGTAAAATCAGAAATAATCTTTTCCCAAATTTGGAGGATGAAGATTATATCAAAATAAAACCAAAAGATTTCAGACATCTTTGTATCCTCAAATTCACAAAACAGAATATCCGTAAATTTAATAAATACCATCCTCTTCGTATCATAAATTTTGTTTCCAATGCATACAAAGCATTCAATATAATCGATTTGTTCAATTTAAAAAAGGTTGATTCCAAAATAAAACAAAGAGATTTGACCATTTATTACGAACTCTTTTATAATTCCAATTATATACATAAACACTCCAAAAAGAATGATAAATATACCATTTGTAATATATGTAATAAAACCATTAAAATATCCATTGACTTTCATGTATTATGTGAATGTCCAAATCTTAATAAAATGCGTTCCCATTATTGGACATTAAAACACAATGAAATGGTAGAAGTATATAACAATTTAGACCACACTCACCAGATGAGATTCGCTGACAAAGTTTTCAAGGTACTTCGAAAAATTAACTCAAAAC
>JAAETO010000364.1 GCA_024228275.1 Arcobacter sp. | reverse complement strand
CAACGAGCCAGTAAATATTTCATTAACTGAATTAATACTTTCAGATCCGCTCACCCGAATAACAGAGATTGCTCCCACACCCATTGGGGTTGCAATTGCAGCAATTGTATCTAAATCTGATTGAACCATTGAATTTATAATAATAAAAAATAAAAGAACTTTAAATTTATTATTATTATTACTGTTAACCAAATTTCATAAATTCGAATTGTGATTTGTTTTTGAAAAGAGCTTGGAATTAGTTTGGTATAATAGCCTTTATAAACATTATTTCTATACTGCCAATTACTACGAAATCCAAACTCTAAAAACATTTTTGTTTTAATATTTATTTTTTAGGGTTTTTGCTATTAAGGTTTTAGCTGTTTTGTTTGTGGTGTTTTTCAATAATAAAGAACAATCTGACGAATAATCTCTGGAGATTCTTTCTCTTATGTTCGGAACAACTATAAGAAAATAACATGCCGGCATTTGCTTTTTTTATAAGTAAATAAAACCCAGACTGGAAAGTCTGGGTTACATTTTAAGGAATTATACAATCTTTTTATTTTTAATATTTTACTTCTCTTTTTCTATTCTTTTACCTGGCATTTCTTTTCCGTTTTGATAGAGAATTATTTTATTTACAGAATCACTTTCTTTGAAAAACTCTACTTTAGCTTGAACAACTTTTAAATAAAAAACAGTTGTTGTTTCAGGAAAAACTTCAAACTTGGGCTGACCTGTTGCTTGAGTAAATAACTTTCCATTTTCTGTAGTAATTTCTATATCAAAGTT
>JAAETO010000363.1 GCA_024228275.1 Arcobacter sp. | reverse complement strand
CAACGAGCCAGTAAATATTTCATTAACTGAATTAATACTTTCAGATCCGCTCACCCGAATAACAGAGATTGCTCCCACACCCATTGGGGTTGCAATTGCAGCAATTGTATCTAAATCTGATTGAACCATTGAATTTATAATTATAAAAAATAAAAGAACCCTAAATTTATTATTATTATTACTGTTAACCAAATTTCAAAAATTTGAATTAACATTGTTTTGGAAAAGAGCCTGGTGTTTCTTTGGTATCTTAACATTTAGTAATATTGTTCATATACTGCCAATTACTATAGATCAAAAACAATTAGTTAATTAATATTGCTTTAATCTGTGTTTGTTATAGTTTCTATTATTTAATATTTGATTTTCTTATTTGGGGTTTTTACTAACAACTAAATGAGTGTATCATGTCAGCATTTGTTATATATAAATTAAAAACCCAGACTGGAAAGTCTGGGTTACATTTTAAGGAATTATATAATCTTTTTATTTTTAATATTTTACTTCTCTTTTTCTATTCTTTTCCCTGGCATTTCTTTTCCGTTTTGATAGAGAATTATTTTATTTACAGAATCACCTTCTTTGAAAAACTCTACTTTAGCTTGAACAACTTTTAAATAAAAAACAGTTGTTGTTTCAGGAAAAACTTCAAACTTGGGCTGACCTGTTGCTTGAGTAAATAACTTTCCATTTTCTGTAGTAATTTCTATATCAAAGTT
>JAAETO010000362.1 GCA_024228275.1 Arcobacter sp. | reverse complement strand
TCCATCATGTTGAATTACTTCAAAACTTTCATGTGGGCCATTGTAAACAACATTAATTTTGTTTTTATTAACTCCCCATTCTGTAATTAATCTCTCTTTAAAATTATTATTTACTACAACAATTGCATCTGAAAACTTTACAGTTAACTTTTCATTGAGCATCAGCATTCTTTTTAGAAATCGATTATGGAATTTAACCATTGACATTTCAGGAGAAAGATCATGTTGATCATAAATAAATTTTATTCCGAAAACTTTAGAAACAAGAGCAATTGGCCAAAAGAAATCCGGTGGATTTGCAACATGTACGATATTTATTTTATTCTTAAAAACTGCTGAAAGAAACATGAAGAATATTTTGGTTACTGAGTTGAAGTACTCTATAAAGTAGCTAACAATTCCACCATTTGCTAAATAGTCTTTATATCGTTTTATATGAATGCCTTCGTGAATAACTTCAGGTTCTTTATCATGATTCGACTTTGGACAAATCACAAATACATTATATCCGTTTTCCTTAAGACTAGTAGCTTCTCTATAAACTCTCTTATCAAAAGGAAATGAGTTATTTTGAACAATAAGTAGAATATTTTTTTTCATTAAGGAATTTATGTCTTGTATGGTATATAAATTAAAATTTCTAAGTTAGAACAATTATTTTTAAAGTACTATGCAAATATATAGTACAATTTGTCTTTAGGAAACAAATAGAGAATAAAAATATTTTTAGTAAATACAATAAATCTATTAAATTTGATGTTGTTCTTCGATTTCTTCCTCAAGACTTTCATCACTATGATTAGCTGAGTAAATATTACCCAATACTCCGCCCATAAATAAATAGGTATATTTACTAACTAGCTCTTCATTCTGCGTTATTGAATAGATGGCAATAAATAAAAGGAGATAAATTACTGGAACTTTTAATTGGTAATATTTAATAATCTTATAAGAAGCAAT
>JAAETO010000361.1 GCA_024228275.1 Arcobacter sp. | reverse complement strand
GAATACTTGAAATAACTGTATTTAATCCAGAATTTATATCTTTTATATCTCCATCTAAATTCTGTGTTGATAGTCTATTTTCAAAATCTCCATTTTCAACGGTGTTAATAACAAATTTTACATCAGTAACTAGTTGATCAATTGTATTTCCTAATTGATTGATGACTAGTTCAATCTCACCTTCAGGGTTAATGACTTTTTTATCAAATTTTGAATTTGCAAAACTATCAAGAACTGCTAATATGTTATTTAAGTCTTTTCCTAAAACAGATTGCAACATATTCAACATATCATTAATTAAGTTTTTAAGAACATTTATTTGTACATTTGATGATTCTATAGTAACTCTTTTTGATAATTCACCAAGGTTAACAGATGTTAATACTTCAGAGAAATTTGATAAAGCTTTTTTATCCTTATCTATATTATCTTTAATTTTTATAATATTACTGTTTATTACTTTAAGCATTTCTGCAATTTCGCCTTTTTCATCTATATTAATTGTACCTTTAAATTCAGATTCATTATTTATATATTTAAAAAATTCAAGTAATTCATTTTTAAATAAAGTAAGATTTTTTGTCTTATTTCTATTTATATAAAATAATCCAATATAGAAAATTGTAATAACTATTAATACAATTATTAATATATTTGCATATGTTTTTACAATATCTAATGCATTTTTTACTTCTTGATTTGTCCTTGTCTCTAATATTTGCATAAATTTATTTATTGGTTTCATGATTTTTGCTTTTTCTTCATGATATTTTTTTGAATGTAATAATTTAATTGCCATTTCTTGATTAGGCTCTTTTTCTATTTCATATTTACCCTCTTCGTTAATATATAAACCTTTTATTGCATTCATGGCTATTGTTTCAAGTTTTATTAATTCATCTGAATTATTTTTTGCTTCTTCAAGAAGTTTAAACTCTTTTGTAGTAAAACCTGTTTTTCCCATAAGCTCTAATAATGATATTTTATCACCTTTATCTATAGGTTTATTTTTATAATCTATTATAAAATCCCAATAAATTCTATTATAATTTAAAGGTCTAGGACTATCTCCATTTCTAATTCTTATTATATCCCAATACATTTTTTCATAATCATTATTTTTTGTCACAACATAAGTTCTTGCTAATCTAGTAAGGTCATCTGAACTTTGTCTTAATTCGTAACTAAGCAATAAAGATTGAACTTTTCTCTTTTTAATTTTTTCTAATTTAGAAGTTTTTTCTTGAATAAAAAAAACTAAAAAAACTATAGTAACTATAGTTATAACACCCGAAAACATAATTGTTCTAAAAAATAATTTAAATGACATAATCTCTTCCTTTATATTTATTTAGCACAAAACTAATTGATAACTTAACTATTTTTATATATTTTAAAAAACTCCATAACTTCAGCTAATTTAATAGCTTCTTCTTTCATAGAACTTGAACTAGTAGCCAACTGTTCACTAGCACTTGCATTTTGTTGCGTAACTTTATCAAGTTCATTCATTGCTTCATGTATTTGTTTAATTCCTATATCTTGTTCAGAACTTGTTGCTGCTATTTCTTCTACTAAATCTGTTGTTTGTTTTATTTGTGGAACAATTTTATTAATTAATTCTCCTGCTTTTGTACTTTGAGATAAAGACTCCTCTGATATCTCTGAAATCTCACTAGCAAGTTCTTGAGATCGTTCAGCAAGTTTTCTTACTTCAACTGCTACAACTGCAAAACCTTTTCCATTTTCTCCCGCACGTGCAGCTTCAATAGCAGCATTAAGTGCAAGTAAATTTGTTTGATATGCAATGTCTTCTATTAAAGATATTTTTTGAGCAACTTCTTGTGTAACACTAGCTGTTTTATTTACACTTGTTCCTCCATCATTTGCCATTACCGATACATCTTTTGCAATTGCAGAAGTATTATGAATATTATCTGTACTAATTTTAATATTTGAAGCCATTTCTTCAATAGCAACACTAGTCTCTTCAAGTGATGAGGCTTGT
>JAAETO010000360.1 GCA_024228275.1 Arcobacter sp. | reverse complement strand
TAATTATCAGTGCAATACTTGCTCGGTTACTCACACCTAAAGAGTATGGAACAGTTGCAATAATTCTGATATTTACTTCTTTTTTTGGCTTACTAAGTAGTATTGGAATTGGACCTGCAATAGTTCAAAACAAATCTCTTTCAAAAAGTGATATTAAATCAATATTTACTTTTACATTATTCTTTGGAATAATTTTATCGATAATATTTTATTTATTCTCTCCAGTTATTGCATCATATTATGAAAATGAAGTCCTTATAAATTTAGCGAGACTAATGTCTCTAACGATTATTTTCCAATCTTTACAAATAGTCCCAATGGCACTTAGCAGAAAAAATTTGAGATTTAAGCAAATAGGGATAATTAGTGTTGTAGTGGAAATAGTTAGTGGTATAATTACAATTATTCTTGCTTACAAAGGTTTTAGTTTTTATGCTCTAGTAATTAGAAGTATTTTAAGTTCTTTTCTGATTTTTATTTTTTTATACGCTATTGAACCTATTAAGATATCCTTTCGAATTAAAATTGTACCCATTAAAAAAATTGCCAAATTTTCAACTTTTCAATTTTTATTTAACTTTATCAACTATTTTTCAAGAAATGCAGACAACTTACTAATTGGGAAGTTTTTTAGTATGGAAGCTTTAGGATTTTATGATAAATCATATAGATTAATGATGATGCCAGTTCAAAATTTAACTCATGTAATAACTCCGGTTCTTCATCCGGTTTTGTCAGAATATCATAATGATAAAAAAACAATTTATGAGGCATACTATAAGATTGTAAGATTACTTGCAATTATTGGTTTCCCACTTTCTATTTTCCTTTATTATAGTGCATCAGAAATTATTTCTATAATGTATGGAGCACAGTGGTTAGAAAGTATTCCAGTATTTAAATTACTTTCATTAACCATAGGAATTCAAATAGTTCTATCAAGCACTGGCTCCATATTTCAAGCCACAAACAGAACAGATTTAATGTTTTACTCTGGTTTTCTAAGTGCTATTTTAACTTTATCTGGAATTGGCTACGGAGTTTTTGTTGGGAAAAGTTTAGAAGCCGTGGGTTTTGGAATTGTTATTGCTTTTTCACTTAATTTTTTTCAAGGTTTATTTCTGCTAGTAAAAATTGCTCTTCAATTCTCTTTTTTCAAGTTTCTTAAGGTTCTTATTTTTCCTTTTTCAATAAGTTTATCCATAGCATTTGGTTTGTGGTTATTATCTTTTCTTAAGATAGATAGTTTATGGTCAGCACTTTTACTTAAAATAATAACAACTGTTTTAGTCTTTGGAATAGGTGTTCTAAGCTCAAAAGAGCATAGAGAATTGTTTAATGAATATATTATTAAAAAATTCCGTAGTAAAGATTAAAGCAGTTGAATATTTACTCTTCTTTATATTTATTAGTTCTATTTACTAACATCCAAATATTATTAAACCACAATGTTAAGTAATATTAATTAAATTGTTGTTTAAAAAGAACTTAAAAAGCATTATCTTTTCATAACAATTGTATTATTTTGAGGCATATATATTGATTTTTTTTTTTAATTATTTAACATTAAGACAAAATGTTCGATAATAAGTGAATTCTATATAAATATTGAAACTTTTTTAAAAAAATATTTTTAACATTTATCTTGAACAATAATTTTATAATAAAATAACTTAATTAGTAAAAATTTATAAAAACACATAATTGATTTAATTTAGGAGATATCAAAATGAATAAAAAGTTTTCACAATTATTTTTCGCTCTAGTATTTTTATTTTCTGTATCAACAATCTTTGCACAAGCTC
>JAAETO010000359.1 GCA_024228275.1 Arcobacter sp. | reverse complement strand
TACTATTTCAAATCCTCCATATATTGCAGATGATTATAAATTACCAAAAAATGTTAAGTATGAGCCATCAAATGCCTTATTTGGTGGTGAAATTGGCGATGAATTATTAAAAAATATAATTAATGATACATCAAAAAGAAAAATACCATATTTACTTTGTGAAATGGGATATGATCAGCTTAAACCTTTATCAAGATATATAGATAGTTTTGATGTTAAGAGATACGACTTTTATCAAGATTATGAAAAGTTTGATAGAGGTTTTGTAATTAATTTTAAAAATTAAATAAAAAGGAAAATATATGTTTAAAGAATTTAATATTGAAAATTTAGAAAATAGTAAAAATGATTTAGAGTTTTTATTAAATAGTAGTAAAGAAAAAATTTATGAACTTTTAGAAATTGAAAATAAATCATATGAAAATTTTGTTAAGCCTTATGAAGAAATAGGGGAGGGCATTAGTGATTTTGTTACGCCAATATTTCATATTGATTCGGTTAAAAATTCTAAACTTACTCAAAAAGTATATGAAGAATGTTTACCGTTAATATCAAATTATGAAACTGAGATATCACAAAATGATAATATTTATAGATCTTTAAAAGTTATACAAGATAACAATAGTACATCTTTAAATGATATACAAAAAAAAGTTCTTGAAAATGAAATTAGAGATTTTAAACTAAGTGGTTGCCATTTAGATAATGAAAAAAAAGATAAACTTAAAAAGTTAAATTTGAATTTAAGTGAGTTGTCTCATAAGTTTTCTCAAAATATTTTAAATGCTACAAATGCATATGAAATGATTATTGAAGATTTTGATGATGTAAAAGAAATACCTGATTCAGATTTAGAACTTGCAAAATTTGAAGAAGATGGAAAAACAAAATATAAATTTACTCTACAAATGCCATCTTATATTGCATATATTACTTATGGTACTTCAAGAGAAAAAAGAGAAGAGATTTATAAAGCTTACTGTACTAGATCTCCTGAAAATGGAAAGATTATTGAAGAGATATTAAAACTTAAATATGAGATGATAAGTATTTTAGGATTTAATTCGTATTCTGAATACTCATTAGAAACTAAAATGGCAAAAAATGAAGAAGAAGTTGTAAAATTTCTAGAAGAGCTCGCTTTAAAGGGAAAGAATAGGGCTGTTGAAGAACTAGCTGAACTAAAAGAATATGCTGTTAAAGACGGAATTGATGATATTAAAAGTTTTGACCTAGCATTTTATAGTGAAAAACTAAAAAAAGAAAAATATGATTTAGATGAAGAATTTTATAGACCTTATTTTGAACAAAATTCAGTCTTAAATGGTTTTTTTGATTTTTTAAATGAGGTTTTTAATATTAAATTTACATTATGTGATGCTAAATCATGGGATGAAAATGTAAAAGTATATGATATTAGTGAAAATGGAAATGTAATTGCTAGAATTTTTATAGATTTAGAGGCTAGAAAAGAGAAACGTGGTGGTGCTTGGATGAATAATTGGCACTCTCATTATATTGATTCAAATAACAAACAACATCTTCCTACTGCATATATTGTTTGTAATTTTCCTCCAGCTAAAGATGACACACCATCTCTTTTAAGACATTCCGATGTAGTAACATTATTCCATGAAATGGGTCACGCCTTACATCATTTACTAAGTAAAGTTCCTGAGGCTATGGTCAGTGGAATTTCAGGTGTTGCTTGGGATGTAGTTGAATTTCCATCACAATTTTTAGAGTATTTTGCCTATGATAAAGATGTTCTAAAATTATTTGCTAAACATTATAAAACAGGAAATGTTTTAGATGATGATGCTATACAAAGAATTATAAATGCTAAAAATTTTCAATCTTCACTTTCTATGTTAAGACAAGTTGAATTTGCACTATTTGATTTTAAATTACATCAAAAACTTTTTAAAAGTGAAGAAGATATCCAAATTTTGTTAGATGGTATAAGAAAAGAGTATGCAGCAATTTTACCTCCAAGTTATAATAAGTTTCAAAATGGTTTTTCTCATATATTTGCAGGTGGATATGCAGCAGGATATTACTCTTATAAATGGGCAGAAGTACTAAGTGCAGATGCTTTTTATATGTTTATTGATTCTGGATTAGTACTAAATAAAGACTTAGCAATTAAATACAAAGATACTATACTGAAAAATGGAGGTTCAAAAGATATGGATGAATTATTTTTAGAATTAGCTTCTAGAAGTCCAAGTGTTGATTCTTTATTAAAAATTGATGGAATTATTAGCTAAATTTTGCAATAATAACACTCTTAGTAATATATAATAATTTAAGGATTAAAACGTATGACAAATGCAGAAACTATAAATAAATTAAATGAAGCTTTAGAAAAATTAATAAACGCATATGAAATTCTTCAGAACTCTTATGATGAACTAACAAATGACAATGAACAAGTCATTAAAGAGAATGATGATTTAAAAGCACAATTGAATGCTATTGAGTCTGAAAAAAGAGATTTAGAAGATAATGTAAATGTTCTTAAAGATAATACTGAAAAAGATTCAAGTAATATAAATTCAATGCTTAGTAAAATTGAAGGTTTATTAAGTAAAAAAGAAACTAATACAACTAGTTCTTCTTTTGAAAAAGAAGAAAATGAAATTGAATCTAATTTAAGTGATAATATCCAAGAAGATACAAGTGATAATGAAATAAATGAAGATATTATTGTTGATACTGAAAATAAGTCAGATGAAAATAAAGACAATAATGAATCTTCAGAAAATAAACTTGATTTAAATAGAATGGCCTCTTTATTAAATGGATTTAATAACTGATTTATGGTTTTATTGTTAAATAAAAATTCTTTATATTCTACTTTTGGAGTTAGTTGTTTTGATTCTTTAGATCAAGCAATCAATTCAATGGCTCCATCTATGGTTGAATATTATTTATCAGACTTATCTAATGGGAATGAGGATTCTTATTTAAATAAAAGAAATATTCAAAACAGTTTAATTATTGGAGATTATTCTTTATATATTGACTATGATGATGAAGTTTATTTAGAAATACATAATTCTGTTTCTACTGAATTAGAAACAGGTTCTTTATGGTAATACTTAAGGTAATTAAATATTAGAGTTTAATTATAAAAATGAATAATCTTAATTATCTTAATTTAAAAGTTAATTTTAATAATAATTTAGATTTATTCAAATTTTAATTTAGAATATTCTTCTGGCTGTATAATATATGTATTTGTATGGTGATTTATTTAGATTATCAATAGTAACACCTTTAAACGATGAGTGCATAAATTTATTATTATCTAAATATACTCCTGTATAAAACTCTTTTTTTCTTTTAAAAACAATAATATCTCCCATTTCTAAATTTTCTTTTTCTATTTTAAGACCAGACTTTGCCTGTTTGTATGCTTTTCTTGGTACTTTCAAATTGAACTTTTCATCATAAATTATTTGTGTTAGTGCTGCTGAATCTATACCTTTTTTAGTTTTTCCACCGGCTTTATATCTAGTACCTTTCCATTCACTATAAAAAGACATTAATTCATTTTTCATATTTAAACTATCATTTGTTTCTAATTCAGATACTTTAGCCTCTTCTTTTCCTTTGTTTGTCGGTGTTTGTGGTTGATTATATTGCTCACATCCAGTAAATAGTGTTATTGCTGTTAAAATTACTGCAATTTCTTTTTTCATAATTATTATCTCCTAGTTTCTATAATAAAATAAATTATAACCTTTTATATCTTAATTAACTTTTAGTAAGTTAATAATTTATTTTAATTCTTAAATATTCTTAATATATTACTTTTTATTTTCATTTTATCTATACTTATGTGCATTTTTTACATTGTCTAATTCTCTTTGTATCTGTTCATAACTCATTTGTTCTTGTTCTTGGTTTTTTTTGACATAATATCTTCCACCAAAGAATATAATTAGTACTAGGATAATTG
>JAAETO010000358.1 GCA_024228275.1 Arcobacter sp. | reverse complement strand
TCTGGAAAAAGATATTTATGCAAGTTTGAAAAGATTGATATATCATCTTCACTACTCTCATCTATTAAATTTGCCCAATCAAATGTTATTGGGTGTATCTCTTCACAATCTTTATATTTAATATATTTATTTACATCTTTTTCATATAATAGATATCTCTCATTTGAACTATCTTTTTCTTCTTTTATATCACTTAAGGCTATTGTCTGTTTTATACTTTTTTCTTCTATCTCATTAAATATTGTCTTTTTATTTTCTAGTACACTTGTTACTACTGTATAATTAGTAACTTCTTTTTCATCTATTTTTGTTATTAGTACTCTTGAATATCCATCTACTTCTTGTATTTGGCTTAGGTCTACTTCTAATTTTGTACCTTTACGGCTTGTTTTATTCTCATATTTACTACTACTATTACTATAGCCTTCTCTTATATTTGCACCACTTTTTAAGCTACATTCACATAGTGTTTTATATAGTGTTTTTTCTTCTTCTATTTTTATTTGTGTTGGTTTGGGCTTATTTTCCGCTTTA
Organism: Arcobacter sp.; assembly: GCA_024228275.1. Classification (GTDB taxonomy): domain Bacteria; phylum Campylobacterota; class Campylobacteria; order Campylobacterales; family Arcobacteraceae; genus Halarcobacter. The sequence continues at coordinate 1,148 of JAAETO010000358.1, read as the reverse complement.
TTATCTCTATAATTTATTTTTGCTGTTTGAATAAAGCTTGATATTTTCTTTATATCACTTGCAAATACTTCTAAGTGTAGTACTTCTCTATTGATTCCATGATTAATATTATTTTCTCCTACTAAGCCTATTATTTCACCTGCTTTTATTTTTATAGAAGTACTTGGAAATTGTATCTTTTTACTTGTAGTGGTATTTATATTTATTGTTTTTAGTTTAAGTGCATCTTCTATTGGAATAACTGAACTTTTATCTACTGTACATACTCCAGTAGTATTTTCACCATTTATTTGTAGAATTTGGTATCTTCCATATTCATTTAATGTACCTAAAGTTAATTTAGTATCTTTTTCTAGTTCTTTTATTTTCCCTATTGATGCATCTATATATTTTTCAATACTTCTTATGGTATCCTTTTTTTTCATTTTGTGTGTGTTAAAATCATATTCACTTTTTTTAGCTGTATGCATATATAGAGAAAAAAATGTTAATTCATTTGTTTTTGGATAAACAAGTTTATGTTTTAGGAGAAAAAAGTTTGTTGAGTAGAATCCTTTTTCCCTATCCTCTTTAGTTTTAGCATTTTTATCATCATCATTTTGTTCATATTCATTATTGAGTCTAAAAGCAACTAGTTCACCATCTGCTATTGCTCTTATTCCATCACTTGGTTGTACTTTACTTAATGTTTTTCCAGCAAAGTGTATTCCTCCATGCCAAAAGCCAAATTTATTAAATAGGTAGTTTCCTTTTGCTTCTAATTTTAAAGATTCTAGATACTCTTTTTCTTTTGTTAACTTTTTAAATGGATATACAAAGTTTGGTATAACTGACATTGATTATATTTTACTCTACTGCACTTTTTGGTATCCAGGCTTTTATATCTTTTTTACCTTTATATAAAATATGTAGCCAATCATCTTTCTCCTCTAGTATTTCTACTTTATCACCTTTTATTAGGTACATTTTTGTTTTTACTGGTGGGGTTTTGTAGAGGGGTTGGGTTTTTTGGTGGATTGTTTTATTAATATAGCTTTCTTTTACAGAAGGAAATAAACTTATAAATGGAAAGTTATTTTCAATATGATCTATATCATATATATGTGTTTCATAAGTTATCTTAGAATTTTGGTAAGTAGGTACATTTC
>JAAETO010000357.1 GCA_024228275.1 Arcobacter sp. | reverse complement strand
CCAATCAATGCCAAAAGTATTATCATAATCATATGGAATTATTTTAATTTTTTTTGAAACTGGTTCATGATAGAGATAATAATTATTTGAGAGCGACCAATAATCATCCCAACTACCCGTTAGAATATTAACTGCAAAGTAATTCAAGACTTGTGATACATCCAGAATTTTTAAAATTGAATTTTTAAATGTTTCATTAGTACTGTTATTAAGAACATCAATAAGTTTTGCAAGATCCGCGTAATCGTCTTTCTCAATATTGGTTTTTAACTCGTATTGTTGTCTTCCATTAGACGTAAGTTTATAACTATTTGGATCGCTACTTATATAATTAAGATCCGCAGGATATAGACATTTCCACAAATTCCCAGAATCATCGTTAAAGTTTTTTTTGAGAAAATTTTCGTCAATATGTTCGATGGAAATATATAATCCGTAATATTTATCATTTATATAAACTGCTGCATGTGCAGCTCTTGTTGAAACTACGCCAATATCATTAAAAAAATCCCATGACAATTTACTTCTAACAATTGATGGATCGTTATGCTCCCCATTTAAATTTAGTTTTTCTAAACTGTAAAATTTCTTCCCTGCAATAAAGGTATTAAAAGAGAGTTTTAATGATTTTTTTTGAGCAGTTCTAGAAGTATTACCACGTAACCTTATACCAACAGAGTCAATAGTTTCATCAATAAATTTGTTTTTAAAATGAATACTACCTAAATGAATTGAATCGCTTAACGGATTTAGGAACATAAATGCTAAATCTGTTTGATTCATCTCAATTTTGATTATTGCTACTTCAGTATCATCATATACTTTATAACTT
>JAAETO010000356.1 GCA_024228275.1 Arcobacter sp. | reverse complement strand
ATTCTCTTGTAAAGTTATCTATGCAATCTGTAAATAATGATTTTAGCTTTGGATATAATCAAGCAAATATGAGAAATACAAGTTTTCTTGATATTATAGAGCCTAAAGATCTATCCTCTAGAGAAAAAATTATTTTAAAGCATATTGAGACAAGTGGACTTATGAAAGGTAATAAAGAAATAATATGTAGTAATATAGTAGACGAAATAAATAAAGTAATTGATAAAGTTAATGACTTTAGAGAAGTTACTACAAGTGAATGTAAACAACTTAATGAAAAAGTCAAACATTATTATCAAAGTAGTTTTTTTAATTTAAAAATACCTTTATATGGTATTTTAAACTCTTATAATGGACATATGAATAAGTATGTAGATAGAATAACTTTTAAAGATAGAAAAAATTATAGCGATGTTTTTAAAAGTTTTAAAAAAATAGCAAGATTTAATCATGAAATGGAATATGCTGTTAATTATATGGATGCTGATACTTTAAATGCTTATTGCGAAAAAGTACTTATTAATGAAAAGACAATCTTGTCAAAAAGAAACCTATTTGATGCAATTTATAAACGTGCAGAATTTTTAGGTATACATACTTTAGCATCTTTTAAATGTAAAAATAATTCAGATGATACAAGATACAACTTTACTCAAAGACAACATATTTATGAAAATCAACCTAGTGCTTTTAGTCTTGATTTAATTAATACTAATGACAGAGATATAAAAAATTTAGAAAAAGAGATAGAAGTTTTAAAAAAAGAAAAAGAAGTCGAAAAAGAAGAGAAGGATAAGTATGTTAAGCTTTATGCTGCATCATGTCCTGGTTTAATAGAATGTAACAGATGGCAAAGAATAATTGAAGATGCTACTGAAAAGATAAAAGAAATAGTAGAGAAAATAAAAGAAAAAGAAAAAGAGCTTGATGAATTAAAAAATGGACCCCCAAAAAACATAATTGGAATAACTAGAGATTTAGAAGCAAGAGCAATTGAAAATAATTTATATGAATTAATAAATCGTATTAATTTACTTGATCATTATATAAATGATTATATCTTAAATAAAGGGGTAGTTCCTAGTTCTTTTGACGCTTTAAAGATAGCTCTAAGTGCAAACTATAATGATATAGGCAATGATACGTGGGAGAATCCAGAAATTTATGTTAATATTGATGAAGATCATTATACAATTGAATATAGTAATTTAGGAATTGATAAAACTAAAGATAATATAAAAGATATTCTAAAAAATAATGTTGCATTAAAACAAAACTCTTTAATTTTTGATGAAACTGAAAAAATTGTTATACCAATGTCTGTGAAAACTATTAAATTTCTTGAAAGAAAAAAGAATAGGGGTATAGATGATTTAAAAATTGTAGATTTAAGTGTTCTTTGTGATGGTAGTGCTACTAAATCAAATCTACTACATTTTGATCCAGATGGCTCTGGTTTTTTTACTTATTTGCTTTGTAGGGAAACAGGTCCCAATAATCATGAATGGGAAAGAACTGCACATTTTAATCAAAGCGAGAATGAATCAAGAATTGGAGATAATAATATACATATAATAGGGAATAAATATTATGAAAAGTCATCAGGTGGTTCAGAAATGCTTAAAAAGAT
>JAAETO010000355.1 GCA_024228275.1 Arcobacter sp. | reverse complement strand
GAATATTAAGGGTTTAGTACGCATCTAAATGATTTATTAGGTGCAGTGGTTTTACTTTTTGATCTTGTGAATGTTAAAGAACCTTTTGCTCCTCTTTTGACTTTTTCTGTACCAGTTTTAGGTCCTTCGGGATTTAACTCTGGAGATTTTTTATAATAATCTTTAGAATACCAATCATTTACCCATTCATGAACATTTCCAGTCATATCATAAAGACCTAAAGGATTGGGAGGAAAAGAACCAACTTTAAATATTCCATCTCCAATATTTTTTGGCTCATTTGTAGGGTTTAAACTATCTCTATTTCGTACACCTCTACCTGTATCAGTAGCATAATAAACATATTTACCTCTACTTCTTGCAGCATATTCCCACTGTGCTTCAGTAGTTAAGTCATAGTTTTTCCCAGTTTGTTTTGCTAAAAACTTACAATAGTTTTTTGCTTCGTTCCATGATGGAGTTGCTGCTGGCATTTTTGGACCCCTAAACTCTCTTTTTTTATCTTTACTTCTTTTTTTGTGATACTCTTTACCCATAATCTCATAATATAAATCAAACTCTTCCCAAGTTGTTTCATATTTTGAGATAGAATAATCACTAAGTGTTACTTTATGTTTTAAAGCTAAATCTACTCCACCACCAATTCTCATCCAACTAGCATCAGGATATTTTTTTTCATTCTCTGGAGTTCTTAGTAGATGATAACCATACTTATCTTTTATTCTTGTACCCTCAGGGTCACCCATCATAAAAGACCCACCTTTTACAAATACCATATTTTCTTCAGTGATTTTTAGAAGTTTTTCAAGTTTGTCATCTTTTGATGCACAAGCTACAAGAGAAAATACTAAAGGCAGAATTAATAATTTTTTATACATTTATGAATAACCTTAAATTTTTTTATAATTATACTTAATTATATATAAATTATAATAAAAGTTATTTTGATGACAAAATACACACTTGAAATATCTGATGTAAAAGGAATAGAAGTAAGTGATGTTATGCTCCAATACAATAAAACTATACTCAAAACCTAAATAAAGATTTCAAACAAATCTTAGAAGAAGATATGAAACTAACAATAAAAGAGACTCTACTAGAATACGTAGAACAAGATG
>JAAETO010000354.1 GCA_024228275.1 Arcobacter sp. | reverse complement strand
CTTTTGATTTTGAAAAAGAACTAGATACTTTAACAATAGACCTGAGAAAGATGTTTAAATATACGGGCATGACAGCGAAAGAAGTGAGAGATAACTTACGAGGAATGCAGGATACTTCCATTACCTTTATAAATGAAAATGAAAAGATAGAAGAATTTATAGTTCTAATTCCAAGAATAGAATTTTTTTATGGAAAAAATAAAGTTCAAATAGACTTATATTCAAAAATAGCTCAGCTTATAATTGATGTGAAAAAAAATTATACAATGATAAACACTAAGACTTTAATGAGTCTAAAAAATAAACACAGTGTGAGAATGCTCCCTATTTTAAATATGATTGATGGTTTCAAAAAAACTGATCCCAATAAAAAAGAAATTAAAATCCCTAAAAGAAAAGACTATAAATTAAATTCTTTAAACGATATTTTTGGAACAAAATACAAAAGATTAGTAGACATTGAAAGATTCATATTGAAACCTGTTAAAGAAGAGCTAGACAGTACTTCAAATATAACATTTACATATTTAATCAATACAGAGAACTTAGGAACTGGTAGACCCAAAGCAACAAGTATAACTATTGATGTTGTAACTCGAAACAGCTATCAAGGTAAGTTACTATAATGGTAACTAAACTAACTGTAAAAGAGTATGCAGAGTTACTGGAAATTAGTACAGTAGCAGTTTATAAAAAGATAAGTAACCAAACTATAAACTCAATTAAAGAAAATAACAAGACACTCGTTATAGTAGAAGATAAAGAACTAACCAACTTTAGTAAAATTACTAATAAACAAAAGAATAACTTACAAATTAACTCTTTAGAAAGTTACTTAAAAGTTGAGAATAAACAATTAAAGAAACAAGTTAAAAAGTTACAAAAAGAGTTAAAAAAATCACAAGACACAAAAGAGAGTCTTTTAATGAATTATGTATCAGAAATGAAAAATTTATATCTTCCTCCAGGGCAAAAAGTTGAGAAGAAAAAGAAATCAAAAAAAGGAGGTAAAACAAAATAAGGTTTTATCAGTCTTAGGTGGTACTCACTCATCATCGCTAAACGTTTAGTGAGTACCTAAACACACAAAGTGTGAACTGCAATAGTAGCATATTCATGCTTTGTATCATAAAAAGGTACATAAATGGAACTAGAAAAAATAAATGAACTTAATGAAAAAATAGTAGATATAATAACTATATTAAATACATACTCCATACTCTTAAAAGAGATAAGTTCAGGAGAAATAGTTTATATAGAAGGCTTTACATTT
>JAAETO010000353.1 GCA_024228275.1 Arcobacter sp. | reverse complement strand
TGATGATAGGATTATTAGCAATCTTAAAATCAGGTGCAGCATATGTTCCTGTTGATCCATCTTATCCAAAAGATAGAATAGAGTATATGTTAGAAGACTCAAAAGCAACACTATTATTAACACAAGAAGAGTTAAAAGATAATCTTACAAATATAAATAGTGAAATTATTTGTATAGATACATTAGATGTAAGTTCAAATTCTTCTGAAAATCTAAATGTAACTATGAGTTCAAAAAACTTAGCTTATGTTATTTATACATCTGGATCAACTGGATTTCCTAAAGGGGTTATGGTTGAGCATATTGGAGTAACAAGATTAGTTAAAGAGCAAAATTATGCAAATTTAAATAATGAAACAGTAATGCTTCAAAGTGCAACTGTATCATTTGATGCTGCAACATTTGAAATATATGGAGCAATTTTAAATGGTGGTTCATTAGTTTTATATCCAAATAAAATAATAGATTTAAAAGAAATAAACCGAGTTATTAAAGATAATAATATTACAACTATGTGGTTAACAGCAGGATTATTTGAAAAATGGGTATATAGTTTAGAAGATAATTTAACATCTTTAAAATATGTTCTTGCAGGTGGAGATGTCCTTAATCCAACAGCAGTTAAATCTCTATATGAAAAATATCCTAATATTAATATTATAAATGGATATGGACCTACAGAGAGTACAACTTTTACAACAACCCATTTAATTTCTAAAATAACAGATTCCAACTCAATTCCTATTGGAAAACCAATAAACAACACACAACTTTATATTTTAGATAAAAACAATAATCTTGTTCCTAAAGGTGTAAGTGGAGAGTTACATATAAGTGGAGATGGATTAGCACGTGGATACTTAAATAAAGAAGAGTTAACTAAAGAGAAATTTATTAAAAATGTTTTTGATAAAGATAGTAATTCAAAAATGTATAAAACAGGAGACTTAGTAAAATATTTAGAAGATGGGAATATAGAATATTTAGGAAGAATAGATGATCAAGTAAAAATTAGAGGTTTTAGAATAGAACTTGGTGAAATAGAGCAACAACTATTATTAATAGCTAATATTAAAGAAAGTGTTGTATTAGCAAAAGAGGATGATAATGGTAATAAAGTATTAGTTGCATATGTTGTTACAACTAATAATGAAGAGATTAATATTATGGATATAAAAACAACTCTTCTTCAAACACTACCTGAATATATGATTCCAACAGCTATTGTAACAATAGAGACTATGCCATTAACACCAAATGGAAAAACTAATAAAAAAGCACTGTTAAAATTAGATGTAGAGATTAAATCATCACAAGAGTATGTGGCACCAAGAGACGAGATAGAAGAAAAGTTAGCAACTATATTTAGTGATATATTAAATGTAGAAAAAGTAGGTATTTATGATAACTTCTTTGAATTGGGAGGTCACTCACTATTAGCAACTCAAGTTGTCTCACAAGTAAGAACACAATTAAGTGTAGAGTTACCTTTAAAAGTACTATTTGAATCTGCTAATATCTATGCTCTTCAAGATTATATTAAAAATAGTGCTAAAACTTCTACTTTAAGTAATATAGAGATTATAGAAAATAGAGAAGTACTTCCTCTTTCTTTCACTCAAGATAGATTATGGTTTTTAAATCAATTTGAAGGAGAGAGTTCAACTTATAATATTCCTGGACTTTTACTATTAGAGGGAACTTTAAATAAAGAGGCTTTAAACAAAGCTCTATTTACAATACTTCAAAGACATGAATCTTTAAGAACAAACTTCTTTGTTCAAGATGATATTTCAATTGTAAAAGTAAAAGAATTAGATGAGTTTAAAGTAGATGAAATATCTTTAGAAAATTCATCTATTGAAGAAACAGTAATTACTACTTTAAATAAACCATTTAACTTATCTTCTGATTTACTCTTTAGAGCAACTATTCTTACAAAAAGTAGTAAAGAAAACTACTTGTTTATTAATATGCACCATATCATCTCAGATGGATGGTCAATTGGTCTATTTATTAATGAATTTACAACTTTATATAACGCATATAATAATAACCAAGATAATCCATTACCACCTTTAGCAATACAGTATGGAGATTATGCAGCTTGGCAAAAAGATTATTTAAGTGGTGAAGTATTAGAGAATAAATTATCTTACTGGAAAGAACAATTAGATGCAGTTGAACCTCTAGAATTACAAACAACTTATCAAAGACCAGCTATTCAAAGTTATATAGGTAATACAATAGAGTTTACACTTGATGAGACTTTAAGTAAAAAATTAAATCAAATTAGTAAAACAAATGATGTAACTCTATTTATGACATTAATAAGTAGTTTCTCTTTATTAATGAATAGATATACACAACAAGATGATATTACTATTGGAACACCAATAGCTAATAGAAATAGAAGTGAAGTAGAACAGTTAATTGGTTTCTTTGTAAATACCTTAGTATTAAGACAAGACTTTAGCAATAATCTTAACTTTACACAATTATTAGAACAAGTTAAAAAGACAACATTAGATGCCTATGAACATCAAGATGTTCCATTTGAGAAAGTAGTAGATGCTTTAAATATATCAAGAGATACATCAAGATCACCACTATTCCAAATTATGTTTGTTTTACAAAATAATCAAGAGGCAACTTTAGATTTACCAAATCTTACAATCACTCCTCAAAACTTAGAGAATAATACAGCTAAATTTGATTTAACTATGAATGTAACAGAAGCTAATGATAAACTTTATGGTTCAATAGAGTATGCAACAGACCTATTTAGTAGTGAATATATAAACTCTTTAATAACACACTTTAAACAATTACTAAATAGTATTGTAGAAGATATTACTATAGATGTTAATAAATATGAATTATTAACACAAAAAGAACAAACACAATTAACAGTAGAGTATAACCAAACACAAACAACTTAC
>JAAETO010000352.1 GCA_024228275.1 Arcobacter sp. | reverse complement strand
TCTTTAAAATATCTTTCTAAAATAATACTATAATTTACTTTTATGTTTTCTATTTTTGTCATTGAAAGTAATAATAAAAAAAGATCTCTTAATTGTAAAGTTTTTATATCTATTTTGTCATCAAAACTGTCTTCTAAATCAATAATATAAGTGATATAATCTTTATGCGTAAAATTACGAAGATTGTGCTCCACCATGATAAAAACCATAATTATGTACTTTAGATAAGAGTGTTATCATATTATTTAAATAATACTCAAACTCATCTTTTACAATATCGTCTTTCTTAATATATTCATAAACTGTATTCCCTGAATCACTCATAACAAAACACTCATTATTTCTAAAAACTACCTTTGGCACATCTATTCCATTTTCTAAGAATAATTTTAACTTAGCACTTTCAAAATATAAAGACTCTTTAGGACTTTTATTTTCTACAGGAACTAAAATATCATAAGAGAATAATTTATAACATATTTTATGAAAAATATTTGATGAAGTTGCTCTTGCTTTTTTTAACCAATATTTTTTATTTTCATAAAAAAAAGAGAATATCTCTTTGTCATTTTCTTTATTTAACTTAAGAATTAAATCTTCAAAATTTTTATCTACGCTCATATTAATACTAATATCCAAACAGAAATATGTAAAACTATAGAAAACATCACTGCAGTTGCAGCAATATCTTTTGCATGTTTTGCAAGTGGTTGATACTCTTTAGTAACTAAATCTACAACATTTTCAATAGCTGAATTTAATAACTCAACTATTAAAACCAAAAATCCAGTTACAATTAATATAAGTTTATACATTAAACTTATATCAATATAAATAATACCTACAATAATAAAAATTGAACAAAACAGCTCTAATCTAAAAGAACTCTCTGTTTTTATTGCATGTTTGAATCCATCTAAGGCATATTTAGTATTTTTTAAAAGCTTATATTCAGGTTTATTATTCATACTCTATTTAACCTTATATAATTCATTATGTTTATGTTTAAAACGCTTATGTAGCCAAAACCATTGTTCTGGTTTTAACTTAATTTGTTCTTCCACTAAACTATTTTGTAATTGAGTTAATTCTTTAATTTTATCTTCTGTTTTAAATTCATGATTGATAATATCGATACCCTTACCAATTTTAATAGTATAATCTCTAAAATCATTCATAACTGCAAAAATAGGTATGATAATAGCATCAAACTTCAAGGCCATTCTAGACGTAGAATCTGTTGCCATAACTTTTTTCCCAAAAAAATCAATTTCTACACCTGATTTAATATGCTGATCAATTGCAACTGCTATAAATTGATCCTTTTGAAATGCTTTTATCATGCCTTTAGCTGCCATACTTTTCTCTAACATAACTATATTATTATTATCTCTTGCCTTAGCATACATGTTCTGCATATAAGGGTTATTCATCTTTCTATTCACTACAGCAAGTTTCCCATATTTTAAAGCAATAAAAGGAAGTGCAATTTCCCAACCGCCATAATGAGCAGTCATAAATATAATTTTTCTTTTATTTTTAATTGCATCCAAAATAACTTCTTCATTTTGAATATTTGCTTTGTGCAATATCTTATCTTTTGATAGATATTGATTTTCAATAAATTCGGACATATTAAACATCAAAGATTTATATGAACCATATGAAATATCATCTTTTTGCTTTTTTGATAAATTCTTATCAAAGGCTAAATCTAAATTAATGTCAACAATTTTTCTATGTTTTTTATTAAATAGATATACTATTTTAGAAATTAAAACTAAAAGATGTTTTAATAAAAAATTAGGAGTGATTTTGAAAAAAAATTCAAAAAATTTATAAATTAAATATACTATATAATTTGTCAATAATCTACCTTAAAGTAACTGTTCTATTAGTTTAATAATCTCTTTTTCATCTATATCTTTAATTGAATAATCTTCTTTGTCAAGTTTTAAAGCATCAACTTTTGAATCTGATTCAATAATCTTATTTATTTTAGTTAAATAGGTATTTCTATACCCTGGTGTATTTCCAAATATAGTAATTGATGGTATATTTAAAGCCCAAGCCATATGAGTAGGTCCAGTATCATTACCAATAACTAAATCACACTTTGAAATCACCATTTTTAATATATTTAAATCTATTTTAGGTAACACAATAGAATTAGAGTTTAAAGATATCTCTTCAGCTATTTTTTTCTCTTCCTCATTAC
>JAAETO010000351.1 GCA_024228275.1 Arcobacter sp. | reverse complement strand
TATATGGATCAATCATAATATATTATCTAAATCATTCTCAACACGAATTTTCCCACTTTTAAATATAGTAATTCTAGTAGGATACCAATCATCAAAAAAAGTAAATACTATTTTATTATCTGATATCATATTTAAGTCACATCCTATTTCTCCTAACCATTCTTCTGCTTCTTTTTCTCCAAAAGTATTATCCGAATAGTATAGGTGGACTATTTGCGCGTAATTATGTATTTCTTCGTGTGTTTTCACGTGTATAAATATATTCAATTTTAATTTCACCGAGTGTAGTGGTAGTAATATAATAATTCATTATATCGCGTATTTAATATTTAGTACTAAAGAAAAATGTTTGAAATAACCTTCCATTATTAATATCATCACCAAAGTAATTTAATGAAGAATGAAATAAATCTGCTCTATATAAAACTAATCTGTTATATACATTTCCAATTTTATCTACCAAATCCCATTTACTTAAATCATTAGCTTCACTATAAATTTCATTTAATAAATCTTCATCACGACTACCATCTTCTAGTAAGGGTGCAGACATCATGTTATATTTTTTATTTCTAAAAATTCCTGTCCCACTATCTATAGGAGCATTAGGAGTTAAATAAATAACCCCAGCCCAATTATAAATAGAATCTGCATGTATCCAACTTTGATCCTTAGAAGTAGTATATTGAAAACATCCATTATAAACGGTTCCATCTAAGTTCCATCTTGTAATATCACCTCCAAAAGGTTTTACTAATTTAGCTATTTTTTCTTTTACTAAAGGGTTATAAATTTGAGGGGTTCTTTTTCCTGGAAAGTTCCCTGTAATATTGTATTCCATTTTAAGAGCTTTTGCTCTAATATCATCAACATTATGGTAAAAATTATCAAAAATATATAAATTTGCCATATTTACTCTACACTATCTGAAGGGTCATTGTAGATTTCGTAACAAATATCAAATAATTTATTAAATTTAGCTTCTATAAAAAACATATCAAATTCTTCTCGCATACTACTAATAGAAGAAAATAATATTAATTGTCTTATATCTAAAAATCTATAATTATTTTTTAAACCCCAAACATGCCTAGCATTATCCATTCGAAATTTTAATTTTTCTGTGGAGTCTAGTTTAGGTTCCCAATCACTTAAATCATCAACCCCATCTACCCACGTTTTATATTTACTATCAAATACAAACTCCATACTTAAACCCATCCTATCAGCTAAAGTTGGGAGTAATCTTTGTTCAATAAATACAGTATCAGCACTATCAGGATATTTAGGGGTATTTTTATTATTTTCAATAACATTAATAACCCAATTATACCATTTATCTATAAATTCTTTATTATTTAAATATAAAAAAGCAGCATTAGTAGGTAAAATATCCCAATTATACTCTTTCATCTCATCTTCAGATAAAAAAGTTGAAGGTGGTAAATATGTTTTATGTTGTTGATCTTCTTTAAAAATTTCCTGATGGTAAACAATTAAATCTTTATTAAAGTCTAAATGTAAATCTTTTTTTATAAATAAATCTGTGTCTAAAACAACAAATTTATCCTCTATTTGGTTTATATGTTTAATAGCATGAATTTTACAAAAACTCCAATATTTAGAAAGGTAATCTTTATAAGGAATATCTTCTA
>JAAETO010000350.1 GCA_024228275.1 Arcobacter sp. | reverse complement strand
TGGAGTCGAATCTTGTTTTAAATATTCTATAAATTTGTCTTCAACTTTCTTCAAAGTTTCATTATCGCCTAATATATATTCTCTTATCTTGCTTTCAGAAGATGAAAAAGAATTATGTTCAAAATATTTCATCGCTCTTTCAAATAATTCAATTTCTCCTTTTAATTTATATTTTTTAATATCCTTACCAGTAACATCCTTTACAGCCTTTTTATAACATTCAAACAAAATACTTTCATGCACAGATAATCCAGTCATTTTTGTTTTGAACTTAGAATAATAAGGCTTTAATGTTGCAGTAGTTCCTGCAATGCTATAAAGTGTAGCAAAAAGATAAAATAGACTTTCTTCCATTTAGAGACTGCTTATTTTTTTGATCATTAAAATAATAAATTTAATATAGAAATATTATTCTAATTACTTTACTTTAAATAATAAATGCTATATAAACAATTATATTTGCAATTATACTTGTGATATTATATATTGCAACTAAAAAGGAATCGTTATGCCACAAATATCATTATACGTTGATAATGAAACTTTACAGAAAGTTGAACATGCTGCTAAACTAGAGAATAAATCAATTTCCAAATGGGTTTCTTCAAAACTAAAATATTCTCTACAAAATAATTTACCTGATGAATGGCTTAATTTATTTGGTTCCCTTAAAGACGATTCATTTATTGAACAACCTGAAATCAGCATAAAACATGATGCAAAACGAGAGAAATTATGAAGTATTTTTTAGATACTAATATTTGCATCTATTTTTTAAAAGGAATTTCGAAAAACCTTCAAAATAAGTTTAGCCGTATAAACCCAAATGATATTAAAATTCCATCAATGATAAAAGCTGAATTGCTTTATGGAGTTAAAAAAAGTTTAAGAAAAAAAGAGAATGCAAAAT
>JAAETO010000349.1 GCA_024228275.1 Arcobacter sp. | reverse complement strand
TAGGTTCTTCTTCTTTAATAATTGGTTGTCTTGGTTGTCTTGGTTGTCTTCTAATAGGTGGTGGCTCTTCGTATGGACTACCAGTAACATAAATAACCTTTGGCTCTTTTTTTGGTTTTGGTTTTTTAACAATTATAACCTCTTCTTCCTCATCACTTTCGCTCTCACTTTCCTCTATAATTACTTGTTTTTTTACTTTTTGTTTAGGTTTAGGTGTAGGTTTTTCTTTTATAACCTTTTTAGGTTTAATAATTTCTTCCGCTTCTTCTTCTTCTTCTTCTTCATTATCTTCATTCACAATTTCAGCATTTAATTTATCTTCATTTTTACCTTTATTTTTTTTCCATTCTTTAAAATCTTCTTTATCTTTTTGTCTATTTATTTTATTTTGAATTACTTGTTGCTTATGGTTTTCTTGCTTAATATCAGCATTATCTTTTTTCTTTTGGCGTGTAATAGCCATTAAAGCCCTCCGTTTCTCACTTAATTTTTCTTTATAATCAGGATCATTCTTATCTAAAACAATATCAGCCATTTATAATATATAGAAATATAAAAAATTCTATATATTATTACTAAATAAATCAACTTATAATTTATCAATATCAATATATTCTTCAAAATTTTTTCTAAATTTAGTTTGGTGGTTTTTTGGATGCAAATCTACGAATAAAAAATTATGCTCACCATCAACAGCATAATCATAAACTTTTAAAAATGTATCAGAACCAATTTCACCCGCTAATTCTTCTTCAATTTGTTTATATTCTTTATGAGATTTAGTTTTAAAGATGATTAAAGATGTACAATTATTTCTAATTGCTTTTGATATACCGCCGGAATTTATGGTATATGTTTGTGTTAAAAAAAAATTAGAACAACCCAAAGCACCCGCACCGCATTCTTCAACAGGAAATAAATGACGATGTAAAATACACCAGTTATTTAATTTTCTTATACCTTTTGAAAATAATTGAGAGCCAAGACAATCATCAAATAGGCAACAGATTTTAGGTCTTCTACCATTATATTTATGTTTAGGTTGTTGAATTACATGATAATCATCCATAAATTTATCAATTGATTCATCATCTATTAAATGAAAATCATTATTATTAGCATGTTTTAAAAATTCTTTATATTCTCTCATTTTACGATGATAATTATCATATTCTTCTGCTTCTAATTCCATTTTACTTTTAATTTGTTCCATAATTGTTAAATCTTCTAAATCATCATAACAATTGTCTAAATCAATATCTAACATACTCAATAATGTTGCATTTGATTTTGCAGTAGGACTAATTAATATTATAATATCATAATTCATTTTTTTTATTAAATTAACAACAGCCACACTTTTACCCGAACCTCTTTTGCCAACACATAATAATTGTTGATGCATTTTTGGTAAATCATAATCCGTTTCATAAGCAAAGGCTTCGCCTTTTGGAACAATTATTTTTAAATTTTTACTTTTCATTTAATTATATAATAAATATATAAAATAATTAAATATTTTTATTTATTTATTATATTTTCTACAGCCCCAATTCCCGATCCTAATGTAGATAAGGCTAAAATAGGCAGAGCAATCTCAGGAAAAGCAAGAGCAGCAGTACCACCAACCAATTTACCCAACCCATATTCAATTGCGGGTAATGAACCGAATGATATAGCATTATTAACAATATTAGCAGTTTTTTTATCTTCAATTAAACTACTAACAGATGAACCAAGTTCAGAAGATGCTAATGTTGCAACTCCACCAGATAATACTTTACTACCAGTAAGAACAGCAGAAATAGCCCCAGTAGCAAATTCCCCAGTTTGTTTTTGTTGTGTTCCAATAGCCGAGCCAAGAGCAGAACTAACAACCATAGAACCAATACTTTTTGGAGTTAAACCAATTTTACTATTTTCAGATACATTATTATTTAATTTATTAATATCATCTTTTAATTGATTTTCTAATAAATTAACATTTTTTTTTCTAACATGATGTGGTGAGTTATTATGATCTAATCTTTCTAATCGTGTTGATTCAAATTCAACTGATTCAATTTGTGGATTTTGATTTAATTTTAATAATTCTAATCTTGTCATTTCACCACCCACCTCATTCCATAAACGGGCTTCAATACCACCACCTTTAATTCTATTTGAAAATTCAATAGTTTTAGAGCCATCAATTAATGAACGAGTTTCATTTATATCATTAGGATTTATACGTTTTAAAAAATCAGTAAAACTACCACCATTTTCTTTTATAATTTTTGCTTTTTCAATCATATCTAATTCCCCTAATTTAGCCCCAGTTCTAACTATTTGATTATGTAAATTATAACGTCTTCCGTTTGTTCTTAATGAATTATTTTCATTTGTAAAATTTGTATTATGATGACCGCCTATAGGGTCACTCATAGATGAGTTTTCAATAGTAGGTAAAATTGTTTTTACATTAACATTAGAATTATTTAATTTTAGAATAGATGCAAAAGGACTAACTATATCTTCAGTAGTATTTATTATATTGTGTTTAACTTTACTTTTTTTAAAATCTTTAATAATACTTGGAGGAATAAAAGGATTAAAAGATGTTGAAGGTATATTATGTTTATTACCTAAATAAGATGAAAAATGACCACCACGACTATAGCCTGTAATATGTTCTACATCATAAATATCAGTTACATCATTAAAAAAATCATTAACTCTCTTATGTGCTTCTGTGTTTAAATTTGGATTGGTTAATATTTCTGCGTTAGAAGTCCAATCTTTTTTAGCAAATTTACTTAAAGAAGAACCTCTAAATGCTAATGTAACTTTATTATTATTTTTATTTACAAATACTAAACCATCATTATTTGAATTAGCAAAATCAGGTTTATATTTTGTTATTCCATTATTACGCAAATAATTATTTATTTCTTCTTGTGTTGCTCCGTGAGAGTATTTCATACTTGCTTCATTTAAAAAAGAATAAACCCGCTCTTGACGGGTAATATCAGAATGTGTTGGTTTAGATATAGTATTACCATAAACAGCATTTAAACCATCTTTTGCTTTTTCTTTTTCATCTTCATTAGAAGATATTTTATTTAATACCTTATCAAAATGGTCATGTATATGATGTTTATCAGTTGTAGTTATTTTTGTTTCTTTTTTAGTTTTATTAATTGTATGGTTAATTTTATGATTAATTTTATTATCTGAAACAGGTTTATATTTAAAACCTTCATCTCCATAATTTATTATATTTTTTTCAACATCTAAATAATATTTTTTTTTTATCATTATATATTATATAAAAATAAAAAATATAAAATATAAAAATAATCAAGGAGGCGTATAAATTTGACTCAAAGAATCTATAATTGTCTCGGTTGGTCTTCCTCTTTCGGCACTAAAAATATTCGCCATAGATACAGGTCTGCCGGGAGTATCCATAACCTCTTTGGCTCTTCTTTCTCTTTCTGATTGTTCTCTTGCAGTTATAGACATTTCTTGATTTCTACCACTTGGAGCAAAACCATAATCACGCTCTGAACCAACGGGAGGATATATTTGACTAAAAGATTGTTCTTGTATTTCTTCTAATAAATTATTACTTCTTTCATTTAAATCGTCATTAATAGTTATTACTTCATCACTTTCATTATTTTTTAAAAAAGCATTATAGGCTTCATTTAAATTATTAAATCCACCAAATTCAACTAAATCAGTAAATTCCATAAATTGCTCTAAAGTATAAAGATTAAATACTTTTTCATATAAATCTTCTAATACAGGTTCGGTAGGTATAGATTGACCTAAATATTTAAATACATTTTTAACGCTACTCATAAATTGTTTTTCAGTTATTAATTTAGGAGTTATAAAGGCATTTAAATTTTTATTAAAAACAAGATTAGATGACATAACATTTTGCTTTATTTTATTTTTTTTTGCTAATATTTTTTCATTACATTTTTTATCAACTAAATCATTATATTCATCAATATAACTTTTTTTCATTTTATATATAATATAAATAAAAAAAATTATTATATTTTATTAATGTAAATATGACATCTCTCGGGGAATTTGCTAATGCCAAATTATTAGAATGTGATTTATTAAAAGCAAATCAAATTGAAGGAAATATAATAATAAATGATATATCAACTAATACATTATCGTTTAATGAAAAATGGAAATTTTTATTAGATACAAATGATGATTTACTTTTAAAAAATGAAATGCTTGATGTAGTCAGTTTATCAGGTAGTGCTTTAACAGGTCATATATCAATTTTAGGAGGAGGAGGAGGAGGAGGAGCAACAGATTTAAGCGATTTGAATGATGTGACAACACCAAACCCCTCAGATATAACAACAAATGGCTCAATAATGTATTACAACCAATCAACTAACACATATTCTTTTACAAACGAGTTTGCTTATGCATTATCAACTTGGAATGTTAGGCTTCCATTTTCATTTACAGATATTGATTTACAAATATTACAAGGAGCAAATGATTTATCAAAAAATATTCGTATAGGAGGAGCAAAAAGAACAGCATCAATAGCAAATGGTAGAAGTATAGCAATCGGTGAAGAAGCGGGGCAAATACTACAAAAAAATAATTGTATAGCCATAGGTTATAAATCAGGTCAAAGTTTGCAAGGAAATAATATATTTACTACAGGTGACAGCATAGCAATTGGAACAGAAGCAGGAGAAAATAATCAAGAAGATTCATCAATTTCAATCGGAAAAGCAGCAGGAAAAACGAATCAAAAATCTTCTTCAATAGCCATAGGTAATAATGCAGGTAGTTCAGGGCAAAATGTAGGCAGTTTAGCAATCGGTTTTAATACAGCAAAAACAAATCAGGGTGTAAATGCAATAGCAATTGGTTTTAATTCAGGTCTATCAAGTCAAGCGGGATATAGCACATTTATAGGAACGAGTGCTGGAAATACTGGCTCAAATTCATACGCTGTTGGTATTGGTTATTTAACATCTTCTATAAATTGCGGAACAGATAGTATAGGAATCGGAAGAGAGGCTCTTTTTTCAGGAGGTGGTGAAAATGCTATAGCAATCGGTAAAGAAGCGGGAAAATCTAATTTCCCCGATAATTCAATAGGAATCGGAACAGAATCAGGTTTTACTAATGGTGGGCGGAATTGCATTTATATAGGTGAAAAGGCGGGGCTAAATGGTAGTAACCATGATAATGTTATTGTTCTTAACGCAAGTTCAAGTCAAAATAATCCAGCGGGTTCTGATAGATGTTATATAAAACCATTAAGAGCAACACAAGGAACAAGTTTAGTTCAATATGATAATACAAGCGGAGAAGTAACATATAATAATACAATAGGAGGAGTTAATATAACAGGACAAATAACATTAACAGGAAATTCAGGAGTTTCAGGAGAAATATTAACAAGTCAAGGAGCATCTGCTCCTATATGGGCTGTACCAAGTCCTTCAACATCAATATTTGCAGGAATACAATGTAATAATACTAAATACTGGATAAATCGCCAATCAATAACTTTTACAACTCAAGTTCAACAAGGAATTACAGCAACATCGGCAGGTTTTACAGCAACTTCTAATGGTTGGTATAATTTAACTTATAATTTTGCTACAATTTCACAATTTCAGTGGGCTTATTCTTATATTTATATTATGAAAAATGGTTCATCTTATTTTAATAGTGAATTTAGAGATGGTGGCAGTCCGTGGGAACACGATGCCCCGCACGGCGGAGGAATGCTAATACAATTAAATAACGGAGACACAATAACATTTGATGTAGAAGTAGATGTTGGTAATTATTGGAATGTAAATGGGTTTGCGTCTTTAATAAAAATGT
>JAAETO010000348.1 GCA_024228275.1 Arcobacter sp. | reverse complement strand
ATCAATCTCTTCCCATTTAGCAGTTTTAGGATTACTTCTTTGAATAATATATGAATTTATTCTTTCGTTTGAGTGAGGTCTCCATACAATCTTAATTTGCCTTGGTAAATTTGATATTGCTTGAATAAAACTTACACCTTCCATTCTAGGAAGCGTAGATACTGCATAATTATTTGTTGTTCTAGATTCAACTTCGCTTTCAGTAGCAGAAGAAATTTTATAAACATATTTTGTGTTTGGTTCTAAATCTTCATCAACATAATGAGTAGTATATTTATTTTCAATTGTATCAATTAAAGTCAATTTACTTCCATCTTTTTTCATATTAGCTCTATAAAAGTTATATCCAACAACTCTTGGATCATCAACTTTTCTCCATTCAAAGCCAATTGCATTTATATCAGATATTGTTCTAATAGATGATGAATCAACAACTTCAAGTGTTTGATCTACTTTTGGAACTTTTACTTTCGTTAGATTATCTTTATAACTACATCCACTAATTAGTAAAATTAAAGCTGCTAGTGATGTAAGTTTCATCAATTTTGTCATTTACGTTCTCCATATTAAAATTGTTTTCTAAAAAATCATGCATATCTTCACTAAGTTTAGCTGTAAAACTCATTTTTTCATTTGTTATTGGATGAATTAAATATAAATTGTATGCATGTAAATAAAATCTATTTATTTTATTTAAATCGCCCTTAAAACCATATAAATTATCACCAAGTATATGCCTATTTATCGATGCTAGATGAACTCTTATTTGATGGGTTCTTCCTGTGAAAAGTTTACACGCAATAAGTTCATATTTTTCGTTATTAGATGGTGCTAATTTAGTAAAAGCAGACTTTGCAAGTTTTCCATTTTTTACTATTGCCATTTTAAGTCTATTATTAGGACTTCTTGCAATTGGTTTTTCAATTATAAGGTTTTCTTTTAGTGATAAGTCTAGTATTGCAAGATAATATCTTCCCATAGATTTATCTTCTAGCTGTTTAGCAAGGCCTGCATGAGCTTCATTTGTTTTTGCTATAACCATCACTCCACTAGTACCTTTATCAAGTCTATGAACTATTCCATGTCTTTCTTCTCCAGAAATTGTAGATAGAGATATATTATTAAGTTTTAGCCAATCTACTAAAGTTGCATCTTTTACGCTTGGTGCATCATGCACGGTAAGGTTATATGGTTTGTTTAGAACTAAAATATATTCATCTTCATATATTATTTGAACATTTTTATCTTTTAAAGATTCAATTATAAAATCTTTATCTTTTATTTCAGAAATTTCTGCTTTAGGAAAATTTACTTCTATATTTTGATTTTCTTTTAATTTCAATCCAGTTTTTACAATTTTCTTCCCATCTACTCTTACAAAGCCTTTTTTTATAAGTTGTTCAATTTGGTTTCTTGAAGCTTCAATATTAAGACTTAAGAATTTATCTAGCCTATTTATCTCCTGAACAATAAAATTTTTATTCATATTTTGATACTCTTTCACTATGCGTTTATTTGACAAAAGAATTATATCTCATTTTGACTATTTATTAATAATATTTGTTTTACCTTTGGTATTACTTTCATATAATTTAATAAGTGAAACTAACAATACTCTAGCTAATAAGCAGCTAGTTTATTTTTCAATTTCATTTATTGCTTTTGTAATTGTATTTATTTTACCAATTAGAAGACATATTAGGCTTATACCAGCTTTATATTGGTTGGGTATCTTATTGCTTTTAGCTGTTGAATTTTGGGGAGTAACGAAACTTGGTGCAAAAAGATGGCTTTCTTTGCCAGTTATGGGAATGACAATACAACCAAGTGAGCTTTTTAAACCAATATTTATTTTAATGCTAGGGTATTTGATACAAAATAGACAACCTGAAAAAAATGGATATAAAATAAAAGATTTTGCATATTTTTCATTTTATATATTATTGCCATTTTTACTAATTGCAAAAGAACCTGATTTAGGAACTGCTTTAGTTTTATTATTAGTTGGGTATGGAATTTTATTTATTGTTGGAGTAAATTGGAAAATTTGGGCAACAATATTTGTAACTATTGCTTTAACTTCGCCTTTTATTTATACTAATTTAATAAAAGATTATCAGAAAAAAAGAATAAAAGATTTTTTATCAGAAAAACCTAGTTATCAGGTGCAACAGTCTATTATTGCTATTGGTAATGGTGGTTTACTTGGCAAAGATAGTAGTGAAGCTACACAAACACAATTAAAATTTTTACCTATTGCAACAAGTGATTTTATTTTTGCTTATTTTGTTGAAAGATATGGATTCTTAGGTGCTTTGGGTTTGATTTTTATTTATGGTTTATTGATTATTCATTTATTGTCTTTAAATTATTATTTTCATGATGATTATGTAATTAGAGTTTTTTCCTCCGGATTAGGTCTTTTAATATTTCTAAATATGAGTATTAATATTCTAATGGTTATAGGATATGCCCCTGTAGTAGGACTTCCTTTACCTATGTTTTCCTATGGAGGGAGTTCGTTTATTAATTTTATTGTTTTATTTGCAGTTTTAGAAAATTTACTTGCATTTAGATTTATGGATATGTATAGTTTTGAAAGGAGATTATATTGAAAGCACAAAATAATACTTTTATAGGTTTTGAAGATGACTTTGACGAGTCACAAGCAGTTTTATTTGGAGTCCCTTTTGATGGAACTACATCTTTTAAACCAGGAGCTAGATTTGCTCCAAGTGCTATGAGAGAAGATTCTTGGGCAATTGAAAGTTATAGCCCTTATTTAGATAAAGATTTGGAAGATTTAAAGCTTTTTGACTATGGTAATTTAGAATTGCCTCATGGAGATAAAATGAAAGCTTTATCTATGATTGAATCAACAGTTGACGAGATAGTTAATGCAAATAAAATCCCAATTATGATTGGTGGAGAGCATTTAGTTTCCTATGCTCCTGTCAAGTCTTTAGTTAAAAAATATAAAGATTTAAATATTATTCATTTTGATGCTCATACAGATTTAAGAGAAGATTATCTAGGTGAAGAGTTCTCTCATGCCACGGTATTAAGAAGAATTTTTGATTTACTTGGCGTTGGTAAAATAAATCAATTTTGCATTAGAAGTGGATTGAAAAATGAATTTCTTTGGGCAAAAAAAAATGCGCACTTGGAAAAATTTACATATAATACTTTAGACTCATGTGTAAAAAGGTTAAAAGATAAAGCTGTTTATATTACAATTGATTTAGATGTATTTGATCCTTCTGTATTTCCAGGAACAGGAACTCCTGAACCAGGAGGAATAAACTTTCATCAAATGTTAGAAATAATAGGCACTTTAAGTAAACTTCAAAATGTAGTAGGACTTGATGTGGTTGAATTATCTCCTAAGCATGATGCAAGTGGAGTTTCAACTGCTGTGGCATGTAAAACATTAAGAGAATTAGTTTTAGCAACAGTTAAAAGTCCTAATAATTAGTACTTTTAGATAATATTTCTTTTAGTATCTTTTGATTTATATTTATAGAATCACAATTGTCTTTTGAAACAGTTACAGTTGTAAATAAGGAATTGGAGTTATTTTTATAATTAAGAACAAAATTATAGTTTTTGTATATTAAATTCTTTGATTCTATATCATTACATAATCTCTTTGTTATATCATCTTCAAAAAGTTGTCTATTTATTCCATGAAGTTTACTATGTTTAAAGTTATTTAATTTATAGGTGTAAAATATATTTTTATCTTTTATACTTGCCTTTGTAAAAATTATATCTCTACTAATTTTATAAGGTAGATTTGAGTTTAAGTTATTAATTTCAAATTTAATTCTTTTTTCATCATTAAAATGTAATAAACTTTTTTCATAGAAGGTATGTCCAAAATGAATTGAATTAGCAATAACAACTATTTTACTTAAAATAGACCAAAGTTTTGGACCATTATATTTTGTTGAACTTCTCCAAATAGCAATAAAAACAAATAATAAATATAAAGAGTATATTATACTAATAATAATAACTAAATATGAGCTAATGTTAAGTTCTTTAATTGTTTGTTTATTAAATAAAAACTCTATTGACTTAGATAAAACAATATTAATAATGATAAACCAAATCCAAAAAGTAATTTTTAAAGAAATATCACCTCTAAATAATCTTATAATATAATTTGCTTTTTTCAAATAATACCTTTTCTTTTAAAATCTGTTAATATTTTATTAAATAATATGACATATTTATTGAATTGAAGTTTAATATATTTTTTATAGGAGTGTTTTGCTATAATATTTGAATGAAATTTTTAAAACAATTATTTATACTTATTTTATTATTTACAACTTTAAACTCTAAAGATATAAAACCAGTTTTTGTATTAGAAACAAGAGGTTTAGTAAATGATTTAACATTAGATGGCAAACATTTATATATTGCAAATTCAATGGGTACAATTGAAATTTTTGATTTGTTTAAACAAAAAAGAATTGATGAAATTGTTTTACCTCCTATGTATAATAAGTTTGAAGAATTGGTAACTTCTAAAATCTTAAGTGTTGATAGGCTAAATGGAAAAACATTATTTGTAAGTACTACTTTAAAAGCATTTAGAGAAGTTTGGCTTCATGATGGTGTGAATTTAAAGAAAATAATAAAAACAAAAGATAAGCTAAGTATAAAAGAAGCTCGATTTATAAATGATAATTCATTTATGTTAGGTACTCTTTCTCATGAAGTTATTTTATATAATATGTCTGATAATTATAAAAAATACAGTAGACATTTAGAAGAAAGTACATTTTCGGATCTTGTTATAAGTGAAGATAAGAATACAATGATATCTTCTTCTGAAAGTGGTCGGGTTACTTTAACAAATATAAAAACTGGAGATATTATAAATACTTTTGAATCTGAAAATGTAGATAATATTTATAAAGTAGATTATAAAAATGGAAATATTATAACTGCTGGTCAAGATAGAAGGGTTGGAGTTTATCTTAAAGACTCAGATCCATATTATATACAAAGCGACTTTTTAGTATATGTAGTGGGTTTAAATCCAAGTAGTAATATTGGTATTTATTCAAGTGGAGAAGAAAATATTTTACAAACATTTGATTTAAAAACAAAAAAGAAAAAACATAGACTTATTGGTCATTATTCGACTCCAACTACAATAAAGTTTATTAGTGAATTTGAACTTTTTTCATCTGGTGATGAAAACAAAGTATTTTATTGGAACATTAAATAATTATAAATAACTAATAATACATTTAAAACGTATTATTAGTTATTTATTATTTTTTTAATTTCATTTAATAGTTCAATTGAAGCTTCAATTTCTTCTTTTCTAATTGCTACACTTTCAATATTACAACCAACAGGAATTCCTTTTTTCAACCCATATCTATAAAGGTCTTCAAATATATCACGTGATAATTTAACAGATTCTTGTAAAATATTTCCAGACTCTTTTAACTCTTCTTCTAAATAGTTTGGTATATTAATTCCTAGCCATTTCATGAAATCTAATGTTTTAGAGCTTCCACAAGGAGTTAGAGTAAATATAATTGGAACCATATCATAATTATTTTCTTGTGCATGTTTTGCATAATCAGTTAAAAAAGTTTTTGCAGCATGTAAATCATAAACACATTGTGTAATAAAATATTCACAAGATTGATTTATCTTTGAAAATACTCTTAGATGTTCATCTTCTTTTTTCATATGCCTTTCTGGAATTGCAATTCCACCTAAACATAAATTATCATTAACTTTTCTTTTTAATTCATATGCTTCTTTTAATGTAATATTATTTTGCTGTTCATGTGAAGCTGCACCAACAAAAACAGAATGTACTTGACTTTTACTAGTCTCTTCTAACCAAGTTGTGAATTTTTCAGAAGTGTAGTTACCAACAGCTCTATAAACTATTCTAGGAGTTTTTAGTTCTTGTAAATAATTTTTTGAATATTCACAAGGATTGATTGTTTTTATAAAAGGAAAGGGCCTTTTTTTATCTGTTCTATCTGATTCGTCTTGGATATCGTATAAAACTAAACCGTCAACATCTAATTTTGATATTCTTTGAATGTGCTTTTGCGCAATAATTTTAATCTCATCTTCAGTATGTTTAACTTTTGGAGGTGTAATCCCATATAGAATTATACCAGTTTCTTTATTTCTTATTTTATTTGTTAACATTAATCGTTACCTTGAAATTTTAATTAATTTTTTGTATTTTACTTAATACAACTTGTAATAAACATAAATTTTTACTTTTGTATTGGTTTTTGGTCTTGGATAATCTTTAAATGCAATTTCAACAGTGTTAATTGTATTCTTATCTAAACTTGAATAACCTGATAATTTACTTAGTCTTAATTTACTTATATCACCATTTGGATGTAAAATAAACTCTACAATATTCATACCTTGTTGCTTAGTTCTTTTAGCTATATGAGGATATCTTAGATATTTTTTTGTAATTTTTCCTATATTCTTTAGATTTTTTTGAAGAAATACTTTTTGTACTTTTGTAAAAGTTTTAAACTCATTACCATAAAGTTTTATATAACTATTTGTAATATCATCTAAAAGTTCCTTATCTAATGGTACAGGTTCTTTGAGAAAAAAGTTTTCAAGAGATCTTTTCTTGATTGTTTCTCTTTTTCTTTGAGGTTTAATAATAACTTTTTTTGTGAAGTTTTGGCTTAGCTCTAACTTTTTTACAGGTTTAGAAGTTATTTCTTTTGTTTTTGATTTTTTTGTCTTGATTTGTTTTGTTTTTTTGATTTTTTTCTTTTGTGGTTTTATATCTTTTTTATTAACTTTTTTATATACATCCTTACTTTTTTGTATTATTTTAGCTTTACTTTTTTTTTCTATTATTTTTTCAGTTCTTTTTTTAGTAGCTAACTTTTTTTCTAATCTTACATACTTGATATTTGATCTATTAATTGGCTTATCAATTTTTTGTATATTATTAATTTTTACTTTTTTTTCACTAAATGGTAAAAAAAGTAGAATATGAAAAGTTAAGGATAAAATAAATGCAAATATAATAAGTTTCATAACGCGATTATAGTACAATTATGCTTTTAATTTTAATTAGTCAAATTTATATAGGATAAATAATAATGTTTGAAAACTCTATAAAAGCTTATGAAGAAGCTAAAGAAGTAATACCAGGAGGTGTTGATTCACCAGTACGTGCATTTACAAGTGTAGGAGGAACGCCACCATTTATAAGTAGAGGTGAGGGTGCTTACTTAGTAGATATAGATGGAAATAAATATTTAGATTTTGTACAAAGTTGGGGACCATTAATTTTTGGTCATTGTGATAAAGATATAGAAGAAGCTGTTATTAAAACTTGTAAACAAGGTTTGTCTTTTGGAGCTCCAACGCTTTTAGAAACACAACTTGCCCAAGAAATTGTTGAAATGTATGATAATGTTGATAAAGTTAGATTTGTTAGCTCAGGTACTGAAGCTGTTATGAGTGCAATAAGATTAGCTAGAGGAGTTACTGGAAAAAATGATATAGTTAAATTTGAAGGTTGTTATCATGGACACTCAGATTCTTTACTAGTTCAAGCAGGCTCAGGAATGGCTACATTTGGAGCGCCAAGTTCTCCTGGTGTTCCAGCTGATTTAACTAAGCATACGCTTTTATGTGAATATAATAATATTGAAAATCTTAAAAAATGTTTTGAGGATTCATCTGATATATCTTGTATAATTATTGAGCCAATCGCTGGGAATATGGGACTAGTTCCAGCTAACATAGAGTTTTTAAGAGCTTGTAGAGAATTATGTAATGCAAATGGTGCATTATTGATTTTTGATGAAGTAATGACAGGATTTAGAGCTTCATTAAAAGGGGCTAGTGGTATTTTAGATGTTCAAGCTGATATTATAACTTTTGGTAAAGTAATAGGTGCTGGTATGCCTGTTGGTGCTTTTGCTTCTAGTAAAAAAATTATGAAAGAATTATCTCCTGAGGGTTCAATTTATCAAGCTGGTACTTTAAGTGGAAATCCAGTTGCCATGGCTGCAGGATTAGTATCTTTAAAAAAATTAAAAGCAAATCCTGAAATTTATAAAGCATTAAATGACAAAGCTCTTAAATTAGTAAATGGTTTAAAAGAAATTGCTATAAAAAATGGTATAGGACTTCAAGTAGATACAAGAGGGTCTATGTTTGGATTTTTCTTTGCAGATAATATGCCAAAGAATTTTAAAGAAGTGACAGACTTTTGTGATTTTGATAGATTTGCAAAGTTTCACCATGAAATGATTAAAAAAGGTTTCTATTTCGCTTGTTCTCAATATGAAGCCGGATTTATTTCTACAGTAATAAGTGATGAAGATATTGAATCTTGTATTAATGCTGCTGATGAAATAATGAAAAACTTATAAGGATTAAAATGCAAATATTAAAAAATGTAGATTTAGTAAAAAAAGCAAATATTTACTTTGATGGTAATGTTACAAGTAGAAATTATGTGGATTCGCAAGGTAATAAAAGATCTCTTGGTGTAATGATGCCAGGTGAGTATACTTTTGGTACTGATAATGCTGAGCATATGGAAATAATATCAGGGAAAGTTGAAATTTTATTAAATGGTTTAGAAAGTAATTGGGAACTTATAGAAGAGGGCGGTTATTTTGAAGTTCCAGCTAATTCTAGCTTTGATATTAAAGTTTTAGAAGTCACTGATTATTGTTGCACTTATATTCAATAAAATAGGATACTTATGGAAAATAAAGAAGAAAAAAAGGTTCCAAAACATAGAGATAAGGTAGTTGCCTTAGATAATTTATCTTTAGGTATTTCAATTGTTGCAGCTATTTTGGTTGGTTTTGGAATAGGATATGGACTTAAAGAGTTAACAGGCTACACTTGGATGTTATGGCTTGGTATATTTTGGGGTATTTCAGCTGCTGGTTTAAATATTTATAAAGCTTACAAAAGGGCTCAAAAAGAGTTTGAAGGTTTAGAAAATGACCCAAGATATTCTCATAGAGCAAAATATGGTGACCAAAGTAAAGATAACGATGAAGATTAATAGTACATTTGTAAGTTTTGCAAAGGTCTTTTTGATAGTAGATCTTTGCTTAATTATCTATTCAATAGTTTTTGAAAATTATATTTGGTTATTAAATTCTCAGATTGCATTTATAGGCTCTTTATTTGTTACAACAGCCTCATTTTTATCATATAGAAAGAATATAAATAATAGATTGTCTAATCTTGATATGTCTAAACAAAATATGCTTGTTGATGATAACAGAGATAAAATAGATGAAATTGATGATCCTTATGATTTATATACAGAATATAAGGAAATTCCTGAAGAAGAGTTAACAACAGAAAAGATAAAAGATATTTTAAGTGAAGAAAAATCAAAAGTTAAAAAGAATTCTTTTAAAAATACAATTTTTTCAGCTACAGGATTTGTATCAATTTATAGAGTTTTAGGTTATTCGTCTTTAGTATTTGGTTTTTTTGCACTAAATAATAATAAAATATTTATAGCAATTCCATTCTTAGTTGGATTAGGAGTTGTACCAATTGCTGTATTAGCAAGTAAATTTATTTTAAAATTAGGGGAAGATCAATAGTTATCTTCTCTTCGTCTTTTATTATAATAAAAGAGGCATGATTATCTTTATAATTAAATAAATCTAAATCAATTTTTTGACTTGATAATATCTCAACACTTATAATTGAATATTTTTTAGAATCAATTTTTATGTATTCTCCTATTTTTAGTATTACAGAAGTTGTTAGTATATTAGACTCTTTAAAAACATCAAAAATATAGTTAAGTGCTTTTATAAATTCGCTAGCATTAATTTTAAACTCAGGAATTGAAGGATCGTAATTTTTTATAAATTTTGTATCTGATTTAATCTTTTTTGTAGAAATAGCTAAATCTACAAGTGTGAAAATATTTGTGATGTTAGTGTTTTTAGTACTTAACTCGGCACCTTTTTTTACCATAGCACTTTTATATAACTTCATATGAATTTCGTCTTCATTTTGATACTTTACCGTAATAGCGTAAAATGAGTAGTTTTTTATACTTAAATCAAAATAAGTTGTTTCAACTCCAAAGTTTTGAGGAGCATGTTTTAGTGTAAGTTCAAAAAGCTCTTTTTGTTTAATTCTACTTAACAAAAATTGAGCTTCTTGATTTGAGTAAATTATTTTTCCATTTGAATTAAAAGATATAATTGGATTTAAATCTAATTCTATCCATTCTTCAAAAAAATCCATTAATTTAGCTCTCTACGTAATTTTTTAAGTTTTTACCAACTTTTGGATGTTTTAGTTTTTTGATAGCACTTGATTCAATTTGTCTAACTCTCTCTCTAGTAACAGAAAGTTCTCTTCCAATCTCTTCTAAAGTTCTATCAGATGCGTCATTCATAAGTCCAAATCTCATTCTAACAACAGCTTGTTCTCTTTCATTTAACTGAGCTAATATTTGATCTATTTGACCTTGTAAATCTTCTTTCATAATATTATCAACTGGAGTTGGAGCTTTTTCATCAGGTACAAAGTCTCCAAATTTACCATCATCATCAGAACCTATAGGTGCCTCAAGAGATACTGGTTCTTTTGTAATTTTAATAACTTGTTTTACTTTATCAACTGGTAATCCAACTTCTTTTGAAATTTCATCTACATCTGGCTCTTTACCATTTTCTTGAATACCTTTTCTTATGATTTTATTAATTCTATTAATAGTTTCAATCATATGAATTGGAATTCTAATTGTACGTGCTTGATCTGCAATAGCTCTAGATATAGCTTGTCTAATCCACCATGTTGCATATGTAGAAAATTTATAACCTTTTTTATATTCAAACTTATCAACAGCCTTCATTAAACCTATATTACCTTCTTGAATTAAATCTAAGAAAGGTAAACCTCTATTTGTATATCTTTTTGCAATAGATACAACAAGTCTAAGGTTTGATTTTGCCATTCTAGTTTTAGCTTCATCAGTTATTCTTTTACCACGTTTTATTTGTTCTAAAACATCTATTAGTTCTTCTGGTTCTAAATCAAATCCACCTTTAGAAGCTTCAGCTGTTTGAAATAATTTTTTTATTTCCATATAAGTTGAAACCATAGTAGCTTCAGGAACCATAGAAGTTATTTGAACCTTAGATAAGTTTACAATATTATCTAAAATCTTTTCGTGATTTTTTAATAATATATCATTAAAAAGAGGTAACTTATATTCTAATTTTTTTAATTCAGTGTCAAACCCAGTATCAGATTTTAGTGCTGTTTCCATTGCTTTTACTATTTCAGTAATCAATTTAGAAGTTGGACCTAAATCTAAAAGTGCTTCTTTTAATACTTTTTTCTTAAACGCAACTGCAAGATTAAATAACATTTGATCTTGTTCACTATCAGAATTAGCTTCTTCTTTTAGTTGAAATTTTAGCCAATCTTTTTTAGCTTTTTCTAGTATTTTAAAAGAGTCAATAATTGTTTCTGCTCTTTTATCAAGTTTTTTTTGTTTTTTTGTACCTGAAGCTTCTTCTTCAACATCAGTATCATTGTCTTCAACTTCATCAGTATCATCAGATGAATCTGAATCTTCATCATCAAAGTTTCTAAATAGTTCTTTAACTTTTCTTTCTCTATTTACTAAAGGTTCTTTATACTCTAAAATAAAATCAATTAAGTATGGTACATAACAAATTGCGTCAAGAATAACATCTTCACCCATTTCAATTTTTTTAGAGATTTCAATTTCTTCTTCTTTTGTTAATAATGGAATTTGTCCCATTTCTCTAAGATACATTCTAACAGGAGAGTCAGATCTTGACCACTCTAGAAGTTCTTTACTTTTTAGAAGATCAAATACATCTTCATCATTTTCTTTTAATTTGTTTCTTAAATCTTCTTTTCTTTTGGCTTCTTCAGCATTCATTCTTTTTGCTTGTTCTTGTGAACTAATTAATGTTACATTATATAGTTGTACAAAAGCTAAAAGTTTTTTAATATTAGCAGATGAAGGAGCTTTAGGAAAGATTTTAATAAGTTTTTCAAATGTCAGTATTGAATCCTTATACTCTTTTACAGTAGTTTCAATAACTTTATTTAAATCTTTTGCGCTCATAAATGGATATTCCTTATTGGTTTAAAGATAGTCAGATATTATATCCAAACTATTTGAATTTATTATTAATAATATTGCATTTAATCTATTTTTTGTAAATTATTAGGTAAAATGCCTAACTTTTAAAAATTATCTAATCACTTTTTTATAAAAAAAGTATGATAAATAAGGAAA
Organism: Arcobacter sp.; assembly: GCA_024228275.1. Taxonomy (GTDB): domain Bacteria; phylum Campylobacterota; class Campylobacteria; order Campylobacterales; family Arcobacteraceae; genus Halarcobacter. Next base: position 13,113 of record JAAETO010000348.1, on the reverse strand, counting down.
AATATGAATAAAATTACAGGAAAAGTTTGGAATTTTGGATCTAATATTGATACAGATATAATAATTGCAGCAAGATATTTAAATAGTTCAGATCCTGAGCATTTAGCTAAATATATTATGGAAGATGCTGACCCTGATTTTCCTAATAAACTTAAAAAAGGTGATATTATAGTTGCGGGTGAAAATTTTGGCTGTGGAAGTTCACGAGAACATGCTCCAATTGCTTTAAAAGCTGCAGGTGTAGCTGCTGTAGTAGCTCCTTCTTTTGCAAGAATTTTTTATAGAAATTCATTTAATATGGGATTACCAATTTTTGAGTTACCTGAATCTTTAGAAATAAAAGAGGGTGAAGTTATCTCTATTAATTTGGATGACGGAGTAATTACAAATGATACAACTAATAAAAGCTATAAATTTATACCAATTCCAGACTTTATGCAAGAATTAATTGCAACTGGTGGATTAATTAATTACGCAAAAGCTGAAATGAAGGAAAAAAATTAATATGAAAAACTACGATATTTCAATTATTAAAGGTGATGGGATAGGTCCTGAAATTGTTGATGAAGCGGTTAAAGTATTAGATGCCGTATCTTATTCTTGTGGGTTCTCTTTAGAATACAAAGAGTATTTAATGGGTGGAATTGCAATTGATGTAACTGGAGTTCCTCTTCCTGATGATACAGTTAAGGGTGTTCTATCGTCAGATGCTTGTCTTTTTGGAGCAATTGGTGGAGAAAAATGGGATACTCTTCCAAGAGAATTAAGACCAGAAACTGGACTTTTAAATTTTAGAGAAAAAATGGGAGTTTATGCAAACTTAAGACCTGCAATTATTTATGATGAACTTGTAAATGCTTCAACACTTAAACCTGAAGTTATTGAAGGTGTTGATATTATGGTAGTACGTGAGCTTATTGGTGGAATTTATTTTGGAAAACCAAGAGCAAATGACGGTGAAACGGCATATAATACTATGGTATATACTAAACCAGAAATAATAAGAATTGGTAAACAAGCATTTGAACTTGCAATGAAAAGAGACAAAAGAGTATGTTCAGTTGATAAAGCAAATGTTTTAGAAGTATCTCAATTATGGAGAGATACAATGGAAGAGTTATCTAAGGATTACCCTGAAGTTGAATTATCTCATATGTATGTTGATAATGCAGCTATGCAACTTGTAAGGAACCCTAGACAATTTGATGTAATAGTAACTGGAAATATTTTTGGAGATATATTATCTGATACAGCATCTATGGTTGTAGGATCAATTGGATTATTACCAAGTGCTTCAACTGGTGAAAAAACAGCAATATATGAACCAATTCATGGTTCTGCACCTGATATTGCAGGTCAAGGAATTGCTAATCCAATTGCTACAATAGAGTCTGCTGGTATGATGCTAAGATACTCTTTAGGTGAATCTGAAGCTGCAAATAAAATTGATGCAGCAATTAAAAAAGCTCTTAAAAATGGATATAGAACAAAAGATTTAGCAGCTTATGATGCTAAGGAAGTTGTAACTACTTCTGAAATGGGAGATATTATAGCCAACTACATTAATAAATAAGTGGTTTTGAGACTCAAAGAGTCTCAAAACTCTAACAATATCCTTTTTATAACTTCTACTCAATAAATATTCTTTTTAGTTTTTTATGTTATTATTTTTATATTTTAAATTATGGAGAAGGTATGTCTTCAAACAAATATAGATTAATTACGAGAAGTGATATGGATGGTTTAGTGTGTGGTACACTTTTAAAGTATATTGGAGTTATTGATGATATTATTTTTGTACATCCAAAAGATATGCAAGATGGAAAAATTGAAGTAACAAATAAAGATATTACAACTAATTTACCTTACGTAGAAGGTGTTCATTTATCATTTGATCATCATCATTCAGAAACTGTTAGAAATGAAGTTAAAAATAATCATATTATAAATCCTTTAGCACCAAGTGCTGCTGAAGTAGTATATCAATATTATGGAGCTGATGAAAAGTTTCCTGATTCATTTAAAGATATGATGATTGCTGCAAATAAAGCAGATAGTGCTGCCTTTACAATAGATGATATTTTAAATCCAAAAGGCTGGGAGTTACTTAGCTTTTTAATGGATAGTAGAACAGGTCTTGGAAGATTTAGAGATTTTACAGTATCAAATTACCAATTAATGATGGATTTAATTGATTATTGTAAAGATCCTAATATTGAACAAATATTATCTTTAAGAGATGTTAAGGAAAGAGTTGAGCTTTATTTTAAGTATGAAACTGAATTTAAAGAGCAACTAGAAAGATGTTCTACTATTCATGATAATTTAATTATTATTGACTATAGAGATGAAGAAATAATTTACCCAGGAAACAGATTTTTAATTTATGCAATGCATCCTAATGTAAATATTTCTACTCATGTTGTATGGGGAAAAGATAAAGAAAATATAGTTTATAGTGTAGGAAAATCAATTATAAATAAAAGTTCAAATACTAATGTAGGTGAATTAATGTTAAAGTTTGGCGGAGGTGGACATATTGCTGCTGGAGGATGCCAAATATCTATAGACAAATCTGATTTAGTATTTGATGAATTAATTAAACAAATAAATAAAGATGGTTAATAAATGAAAAATCTTGATACCTTAGATAAAGTATTAATTCCAGTTATCTTAACAGGTTTTGTATTTATAGTTAGTTTATATCTTGGAATGGATATATATGTTGGTTCTGCAATTAGTAATGAAATAAAAGTTTTTATGGTTTTTTATATGACACTATTATTAATTACTTTAGTAATAATAGCTGTTTTTGTGACTAATAGATCAGTAAAAATGCCAATGATAGAATTAACAAACTTTTTGGATAAAATCGAAAATGATCAATATGAATTATTTGATAAAAAGTACAATAATAGTGACATTGACAAATTTGTTATACAAGTTAATAAATTAATTAGCTACTTAGGTAATAAAGATAAAAAAACTAATAATTTAATTTATACTTTAAAAGATTCTAATAAATCTTTAGAAGAGTATAAAAAAGCTGTTGACGCTTCGGCAATTATAGCTAAGTTCGATAACAATGGAATATTGACTTATGTTAATGATAAGTTTTTAGATATTTCAAAATATGATGAAGAACGATTATTAGGTCAAAAATATAATTTATTAAAACATGAAAGTTTGGATTTTTCTTTTTTTGAAAACTTGTGGAAAGAGATTAGTTCTAAGAAAATTTGGATTGGTGAAATCAGAAATAAGAATAAGAATAATGAAGATTTTATAATCTCTTCAGTTATTGTTCCAATGTTAGATTATAATAATGAAATAATAGAATATTTATCATTTAGTATTGATATTACTGATCATATTCATTCCATTCAAAAAGCAAAAGAGTCTGAAGCTTCAAAATCAATATTTTTAGCAACAATGTCTCATGAAATTAGAACACCACTAAATGGTATATTAGGATTTTCTAAACTTTTAGAAAATGCTGAACAAATACCTAAAAGAGAAAAATCTTATATTGACATTATAAATAATAGTGCAAAATCATTACTTGGTATTATTAATGATATTTTAGATATTTCAAAAATAGAAAGTGGAAAACTTGTACTTGAAGAAAGATTATTTAATCCCTTTAAAGAATTTGAACCTACAATAGAACTTTTTGTTGCGAAGGCTAATGAAAAAGATATAGATATTTTATTTTATATTGATCCTACTCTTCCAAATGAAATTTTGGGTGATCCACTTAAGATTAAACAAGTTTTATCTAATTTAATAGGAAATGCAATTAAATTTACTCCTAAGAATGGAAATATTTTAATTAAGATTGAAATAATTGAAAAAGATGATAATACTGTTAAAATTTTATTTTCTATTAAAGATTCAGGAATTGGTATCCCTATAGAAAAACAAAAAACAGTTTTTCTGCCTTTTTCTCAAGCGGATAGTAGTGTAACAAGGGAGTATGGTGGTACAGGATTAGGTTTAAGTATTAGTTCAAATATTATATCTATAATGGGTTCTAAAATTGAACTTAATAGTAAAGAAAATCTTGGTAGTGAATTTTATTTTGATATAGATTTTGAGTATAAAATATCAGAAAATTTATATCCTCAAATAGATAAAAATTCTAAAATTGCTATTTTTACATATGAGGATAATTCAATTTCTCAAATAGGGATTGTCAAAAAATATTTATCAAATTATACAAGCCCAAGTATTATTGATTGTGAAGATGAAATTAATAATTATACTCTTGCCATTGGTAGATATGAAGATTTAATAAAATTTGATTTAACAAAAATACATGTCCCTTTGATTTTTATTTGTGATAGAGATGATGAAAATATTGATTTTGAAAATAAGTTTAATACTATTAAATCTCCTATAAATCAATCAAAATTATATGATTCTATTATTAGTATTTTAAAACCTGATATAGAAAAAGTTGATCTTGTAAATAAAGAAACTTATAAAAATTCTAGTTTTAATTGTTTAATTGTTGAAGATAATCTTGTGAATCAAAAGCTAATGGAAGTAATGCTTATGCAAAAAAATATTAACTCCAAAAGTGTTGGTAATGGATTATTAGCATTAGAAGAGATTAAATTAGGTAATGTTTATGATATTATATTTATGGATATAAACATGCCAGTAATGAACGGTATTGAGGCTACACAAGCTATAATTGAATATGAGAAAGATAATAATTTGAAACATACTCCAATTGTATCATTAACTGCTAATGCAGTTGCTGGAGATAAGGAAAAATATTTATCTATAGGAATGGATGATTATATTCCTAAACCTTTTGAAGAATATATGTTAAACAATATATTAAAAAAATATTTGTCGGTTGATAAAAAATCTGAAAAATTTGATCTTGAAAAAAAACTACTAAATCAGAATAATTTTGAATATTCTATAGAACAATCTTCAAATGCTTTAGGTCTAAATATAACAATTTTTAAGACTATTTTAAAAACATTTATTGATTCAATAGATGAAGATTTAAATAAACTAAAGCAAGAAATTGAAAATTCAAATAATGAGGGAATATCTCAAATTGCGCATAAAATAAAAGGTGCTTCTGGGAATTTAAAAATTAATAATATCTATGAAATTACAAAAGAAATTGAGATAAATTCAATGAATAACATTAAGATAGACTATAACAATTACTTTACAAGCTTAGAAATTTGTGCAAGTAAAATTAAAAAAACTTTTGAAGAGTCTTCTTAATCAACTTCATTTTTTATTGAATTAATTAGATCTTCGCAAAATTTATCAAATGAAGGTAACTTAAGTTTACCTTCTCTTTGTTTTATTCCCCACATAGGTTCAGGAAAATAAGAATCTTCTTGAAATCTTGCCATTATATGGAAGTGTACATGCGGTACATAATTACCAAATGATGCAATATTAATTTTTTCAGGTTTGTAATATTCTATCATTTGCTTTTCTATAATATCTAAAAGTCTAAAAATTTCATTTTTTGTTATTTGGTTACATTCTGAGAGTTCTTTCTTCTTTTCATTAGTAAAAATTTTTAGCCAAGGAATTTCACTTTTTTCTACTTGTATATTTACAAAGTTATTACTGAAAATCATCATATATTTTTTTTACCTCTTCAATATTTTCAATAAATAAGTCAACCATCTTTGGATCAAAATGTTTATTTTTCTCTTTAATTAGGAAAAGAATAGCTTCTTGAATTGTCCACGAATTTTTGTAAGGTCTTTTAGATGTTAATGCATCAAATACATCTGCAATTGAAACTATTCTTGCACTAATAGGAATAGCGTCTGCTTTTTTGCCCTTAGGATATCCAGTACCATCATATTTCTCATGATGATTTAATGCTATAATTTCTCCTTCAATTAAATATTTACTTTTAGTATTTTTTAATATCTGGCTTCCAATAAATACGTGTTCTTTCATTATATCAAATTCATCATCTGTCAATTCTACATTCTTTAAAAGAATTTTATCGGGAATACCAACTTTTCCTATATCATGGAATGGCGAAGCATAAAATATAATTTCTTGAAATTCTTCATCCATTCCATAGTGTTTTGCTAAAATCTTTGAATAGTTAGCAACTCTATTTGTATGATTTGCTGTATCTACATCTTTATATTCAGCAGCTTTACCAAGTACCATAAGTGTTTCGTATTCTCTATTTTGAATTTCTTTTGTGGCTATTTTGACTTCATCTTCAAGTAGTAAAGCTTTATCTTTAAGTTTTAATTGAGCATTTCTTAATGAAAGTAAATTCAAACTTCTTGCTTTGAATTCTGCAATTTGAACAGGCTTTGTTAAAAAATCTGTTGCTCCAATCTCAAGGGCATTAATTTTTAATTGCATATCATCATCAACACCAGTTATTACAACTATAGGAACATCTTTATTTTTGAGTCTAAATTTTTTTATTAGCTCGATACCATCAATTTTTGGCATTATATAATCAGTAAATAATATATCAATTTCATTGTTTAATATATAGGCAAGACCTTCTTCTGGATCATTAAAGGTTTTAATATTTAAGTTAAATGCCATTCCATAAGCTTGTAGTAACATTAAGTTTACTGGCTCATCGTCTATATATACAGCATTCATTATTTCAATTTTCATTATTCATTATTTCAATTTTCATTTTTTAACCTTATACTATACAATTAATTGTAATAATTCAATTTGTTTTTTTATTATATCAAATAAAACTTATTTTTTTTTTATTAAACAAATACATGACCTAAAATAAACAAATTAAATAATATTAAATAAATTATAAATTATATAAAAATAATAATTTTAATATAGTACATCTTTATAATTAATATTTTACTAGAAATATTTGTTTTTATACTTATAATATATTATTATTTTTTTTTCTTAATTGACTAAATCATAAAATTATATGTATTAAAGTATCTTTAAGTAAAAATTAAATATAATCCGTTTCCATTTTTCCAACCATCAAAGAAGTTTTTATAAAATGTTTTGTGTTTTATAAAAAGTTGGGGAGAACCGGAAAAAAGTGAATATACCTTATTTTAAGGTTGTTTTGACTTGGCTCCGCCGATTTTTATTGCTTTGCAATATAAAAAATTGGGGCGAATTACAAAAAAGCAAAACAATTTGCTTTTTTCGAAGTAGTTCTTCCCTGTTGGATTGTGGTAATAAACACAAAAAGAGGACAGACTTATGAAAGTAAGAGCTTCAGTAAAGAAAATGTGTGATAAATGTAAAGTTATCAAAAGAAGAGGTATCGTGAGAGTAATCTGCGAAAACAAAAAACACAAACAGAGACAAGGATAAGCATGGCTAGAATTGCAGGTGTTGATTTACCAAACAAAAAAAGAATGGAGTACGCTTTAACGTACATCTACGGAATTGGTTTACATAACTCAAGATTAATCTTAGATGCAACTGGTATTTCTTACGATAAAAGAGCACATGAATTAACAGAAGAAGAAGCAGCGACTATTAGACAAGAACTTCAAAAAAACTATATGGTTGAGGGAGATCTTAGAAAAAAAGTTGCAATGGATATTAAATCATTAATGGACTTAGGTTCATACAGAGGTTTAAGACACAGAAAAGGTTTACCTTGTAGAGGGCAGAAGACTAAAACTAATGCTCGTACTAGAAAAGGTAAAAAGAAAACTGTTGGTGCAGGATCATAAGGATAAGCTATGGCAAAAAGAAAAGTAACTAGAAAAAAAGTTGTAAAAAAGAATATTGCTGATGGTATTGTTCATATTGCAGCAACATTTAATAACACAATGGTAACTATAACAGATAGTGCTGGTAATGCAATTGCATGGTCAAGTGCTGGAAACTTAGGCTTTAAAGGAAGTAAGAAATCTACTCCTTTTGCTGCACAAGCTGCTGTTGAAGATGCTATGAAAAAAGCAATCGAGCACGGTGTTAAAAACGTTGGAATTAAAATCCAAGGTCCAGGTTCAGGTAGAGATACAGCAGTTAAATCTGTTGGAGCTATTGAAGGTATCAATGTTAAGTGGTTTAAAGATGTAACTCCATTACCACACAACGGTTGTAGACCTCCTAAAAGAAGAAGAGTGTAAGGAGTAAGGTATGGCAAGATATAGAGGACCAGTAGAAAAAATTGAGAGAAGACTTGATGCAGACCTTGGTTTAAAAGGTGAAAGAAGACTTAACGGTAAATCGGCTTTAGAAAAAAGACCATTTGCTCCAGGACAACATGGACAAAGAAGAACTAAAATTTCTGAGTACGGATTACAATTAAGAGAAAAGCAAAAAGCTAAATTTATGTATGGTGTTTCTGAAAAACAATTCAGAAAATATTTTAAAAAAGCTGCAGCTGCAGATGGTAATACAGGATCTAACTTAATTACGTCAATTGAGCAAAGATTAGATAATGTTGTATATAGAATGGGATTTGCTTCAACTAGAGCTAATGCTAGACAATTTACAACACATGGACATGTTTTAGTAGACGGTAAGAAAGTAGATATTCCTTCTTACGTTGTAAAAGCAGGTCAAAAAATTGAGATCAAAGAAAAATCTAAAACTAACCCACAAATTGTAAGAGCTTTAGAGTTAACTAACCAAACAGGTACAGTTGAATGGGTTGATGTAGATAAAGATAAAGTATTCGGAATTTTTACAAGAATCCCAACTAGAGAAGAAGTTGTTATTCCTGTTGAAGAAAGATTAATCGTAGAGTTATATTCTAAATAATAAGTAAGGTAGGCTATGAAAAAATTTGCAGATACACCGTTTTTACCAACAGAAGTTGAAATTGAAGCTATTAGCGATAATGAGGCTAAAATTTCAGCATATCCATTCGAAAGTGGTTTCGCAATAACTTTAGCACACCCTTTAAGAAGATTACTTCTTTCTAGTTCAGTTGGATATGCTCCAATTGCTGTTAAGATTGAAGGGGCTTCGCATGAGTTTGACTCATTAAGAGGAATGCTTGAAGATATAGCTATTTTTATAATTAATCTTAAAAATATTAAATTTAAAATAAATGGTGATGAAGACCAAGTAGTTGTTGAATACTCTTTTGACGGACCAAAAGAGATTAAAGGTGAAGACTTAATCAACTCTGATGTTGAAGTAGTTTCTCCTGATGTTCATTTAGCAACTATTAATAGTGATTGTAATTTAACTTTCTCAGTTATGATTCAAAGAGGTATTGGATATATGCCTTCAGAAGATATAAGAGATATGGTAGATACAGACTTCATTCCATTAGATGCTTTTTTTACTCCAGTAAAAAAAGTAGTTTATGATATTGAAAAAATGTTAGTTGAAGATAATCCAAACTTTGAAAAAGCTGTATTTAATGTACAAACAAATGGACAAATTACTCCGATTACTGCTTTTAAAGAAGCAGTATCAGTTATGTACTCTCAAATGTCAGTATTTAACAAAGTATTTGATTTATCAGAAGTTACAGTTAGTGATTCAGGTGAAGAGCCAGTTGAACTAAAAGATTTAATTGTAAAAATCGATGACTTAAACTTAAGTGCTAGAAGTTTCAACTCTTTAGATAGAGCTGGTCTTAAATTCTTAGGTGAATTAGTACTTATGAGTGAAGTAGAAGTAAAAAATATTAAAAATTTAGGAAAAAAATCATTTGATGAAATCCAAGAGAAGTTAGAAGCTTTAGGATTCCCAATTGAAAATACACTTCCAGAAAATGTTGCGTCAGCTTTAAGAAGAAAGCTAGAGCAACTTAAAGCATAATTTAAGGGTTGAAATATGAGACATAAGCACGGTTATAGAAAGTTAAATAGAACTTCATCTCACAGAAAAGCATTGCTAAAAAATATGGCAATTGCTATTATTACTAGAGAGAAGATTGAAACAACTGTTCCAAAAGCGAAAGAGTTAAGAAGATATATTGAAAGATTAGTAACTACTGCTAGAAATGCTGATTTAAACACTCACAGAGCTGTTTTTGCTGCATTACAAGATAAAGAAGCTACTAAAAAACTTATCAATGAAATTGCACCAAAATACGAAAGTAGAAATGGTGGATATACTTCAATTGTTAAAACAAGAATCAGAAGAGGTGATGCTACAGCAATGGCATTCATTTCATTCGTATAATCATTAACGACTGATACTTTTATAAGGGATAAGGCTATGCCTTATCCCTTTTTTTATTACTTTATTATACCTCAAAAATTATTATTTATTTAATCCTTTATATTTACCATATTTTAATCATTTTTTTTATATAATTGCGCGATATATTATATATTGTAAATCCTAGGAGAACATTTGATAACTCTAAAAGAAGCACTAAAACTAAATAGTGACGATATTAAAAAATTAAGAGAAGATTTAGCTTTAAATATTAAACAAAGCAATATAGGTGCATATGTTGAGCAATTAACAAATAGTGATATTACAACTTCTGGTGAAGGTGTTCCAATTGCTATTAAGGATATTATAAATGTAAAAGAATGGAATATTACTTGTTGTAGTAATATTTTAAAAGGTTATATAAGCCCTTATGATGCTACAGTTATCAAAAATCTTAGAGAAGCTGGTTTAAGTCCATTTGGAAGAGCAAATATGGATGAGTTTGCAATGGGAAGTTCAACTGATACTTCTTGTTATGGTAAAACATTAAATCCTCACAATATAAATAAAACTGCAGGTGGAAGTTCAGGAGGAAGTGCTGCTGCTGTTGCTGGTGGTATTGCTGTTGCTGCTTTAGGAACGGATACTGGTGGATCTGTTAGACAGCCTGCTGCTTACTGTGGTGTGGTTGGTATGAAACCTACTTACGGTAGAGTATCGAGATATGGAGTTACTGCATATTCTTCATCTTTAGATCAAGTTGGGCCTGTAACTCAAAATGTTGAAGATGCTGCAATCTTATATGATATTATTTCTGGACATGATCCTTTAGATTCAACTTCAGCTAATGTTGATTATGAAGCTATCACTCCTAAATTAGATGCTAATAAAAAACTTACGATAGCAGTAATAGATAATTTTGTAGATCAAGCAAGTCCTGCTATTAAAAAGGGTTTTGATAAAGCTGTTAAAGCTTTAGAAGAAGCTGGTCATACAATTGTTCACAAAAATATGTTGGACACAGATAAAATTCTTTCATCTTATTATATTGTTGCAACTGCTGAAGCATCTGCAAATCTTTCAAGATATGATGGTGTTAGATATGGAAATAGAAAAGGTGAGGGTGGTCTTAAAGATATGTATATCCAGACTAAATCTCAGGGATTTGGTGATGAAGTACAAAAAAGAATTATGTTAGGATCTTTTGTTTTAAGTTCTGGTTATTATGATGCGTATTATATTAAAGCTCAAAAGGTAAGACACTTAATCAAAGACGAATATGAAGCTATTTTTAATCAAGCAGATTTAATCCTTTCTCCTGTTGCTCCTACAACTGCACCAGAGTTTGGAACTTTTAAAACTTCATTAGAGATGTATTTAAGTGATATATATACAATTTCAGTAAATCTTGCAGGATTACCTGCAATTTCTTTACCAATTGAAAAAGACGAAGATGGTATGCCTGTTGGACTACAACTAATTGGTCGTGCTTATGATGAACAAACTTTATTTAATGGTGCATTATCATTAGAAAAATCTGTTAACTATAAAAAATAAATAAAAAAGGAATATTATGAGAATAAGAAAAAGAGCATTAACATTTGAAGATGTTTTACTAGTTCCTGCTAAGTCAGAAGTTTTACCTAAAGAAGTATCTTTAAAAACAAAATTAACAAAAAATATAACGTTAAACATTCCTTTTATAAGTGCGGCTATGGATACAGTAACTGAATATGAAGCAGCTATTGCAATGGCAAGACTTGGTGGAATTGGAATAATTCATAAAAATATGGATATTGATACACAAGCATTACAAGTAAAAAAAGTTAAAAAAAGTGAATCAGGAATGATTATTGACCCAATTACTATTAAAATGGATCAAACACTTCAAGATGCTGAAGATATTATGGCTTCTTATAAAATTTCAGGTGTTCCTGTAGTTGATGATGAAAAAAACCTATTAGGTATTGTTACAAATAGAGATATGAGATTTACAAAAGATTTCTCAAAAAAAGTAAGTGAAAAAATGACTATGATGCCATTAATAACTGCAAAAGAGGGTACAACTTTAGAAGATGCAGCAGATATTATGCATGCAAATAAAATTGAAAAATTACCTATTGTTGATGATAAAAATAAACTTATTGGTCTTATTACAATTAAAGATATAAATAAAAAAAGAGAATATCCAAATGCTTCTAAAGATGAGTTAGGAAGATTACTTGTTGGAGCTGCTATTGGTGTTGGACAATTAGATAGAGCAACTGCATTAGTTGAAGCTGGTGTTGATGTTTTAGTATTAGATTCAGCTCATGGACACTCTAAAGGTATTTTAGATTCTGTTGCTGATATTAAGTCTAAATTAAATGTAGATATTATTGCTGGTAATGTTGCTACTGCTGAAGGTACGAAAGCTTTAATTGATGCTGGAGCAGATTGTGTAAAAGTAGGAATTGGACCTGGTTCAATTTGTACAACTAGAATTGTTGCTGGTGTTGGTGTTCCTCAAATTTCTGCAATAGATGAGTGTTCACAAGAGGGTGCTAAATATGGTATTCCTGTTATTGCTGATGGAGGTATTAAATATTCAGGTGATGTTGCAAAAGCATTAGCTGTAGGTGCTAGTTCTGTTATGATGGGTTCTGCTTTAGCTGGAACTGATGAAAGTCCTGGTGAATTAATTTTATTCCAAGGAAGAAAATTTAAATCATACAGAGGTATGGGATCTATTGGAGCTATGACTAAAGGTAGTACTGATAGATATTTCCAAGAAGGAACAGCAGCTGATAAACTAGTACCAGAAGGTATTGAAGGTAGAGTTGCATATAGAGGTTCAATAGCTGATATTATTCATCAAATGACTGGTGGATTAAGATCGTCTATGGGATATCTTGGTTCTGGAACAATTGAAATATTCCAAGAAACGGCAGAGTTTGTAGAGATTACAAGTGCAGGGCTTAAAGAGAGTCATGTGCATGATGTGACAATTACAAACGAAGCTCCAAACTACCACGT
>JAAETO010000347.1 GCA_024228275.1 Arcobacter sp. | reverse complement strand
TTTAACCTAACCTAAATATAATTTTTTAACCTTTTTTTATAAATTATTTTTTATTTAGCTTTACCTCTGGGTAAAGCTAATTTTTAACCTAACCTAAATATAATTTTTTAACCTTTTTTTATAAATTATTTTTTATTTAGCTTTACCTCTGGGTAAAGCTAATTTTTAACCTAACCTAAATATAATTTTTTAACCTTTTTTTATAACCTATTATATATTTAGCTTTACCTCTAGGTAAAGCTAATTATTAAAAAAATTAGGTTAGGTTTTTGTTATTAGAAGCTACAAATCAGGAGCAGAAGCGCCTAAACTATCTAATTTCATTTGTATTCTCATGAGGAATCTATCAGGCGCGATACGAAATTTTCTCGCCTTAGCTAGTTCGTACTTAACATCACTGTAAACGTCAGCATATCTTGCTGAGAAGTCCATATGTTTTTGATATTTTTTATCAAAACCAAAAAAAGAATTTACTGCTGATAACGTACCACTTACAAGAAAGCCGGCCATGTTGGCATACTGAATACCTTCAAATCCTGCTAGTGTTGCAGAAATTGGAGCCATAAAAATTGGAACTAAAACTGCTGGTAATCCTATTCCAACATGTTTAGATTTATGAGATTTTCCTGCTGAATTATGTGCATTTGAAGCTTCTTTTGCATTTTTTGCCCATTCATATGCTAACTTTTCTGTTTCCTCACTCCAAGCTTCTTCACCTACAGATCTTAATTCAACTTCTTCATTTAAGTTAATCAAAACTGAATCATTAACAGGTTCGGTTTGAAAAGATTTATTCATCAATAAATTTTTATTATTCATAAATAAAAAAAGATAAAAAGGTAAATATAAAAATAAAAATTACTTTTTTTTATGATTATTTATAACAATTAATCAATATCCAGTTCTTTATTTATAAAAGAAGCAAATACTAAAATTAAAAATAAATTAAAATAAGATTGAGGTAAATTCATTGAACCTGGGTAAAGGTCGCATCCACTTCTATAAGCTTCTGAAAAACGATTCCAGTAATTTTTAAAAGCTTTATCCAATGTATTGTATAAAAAGTCTAAATTATCTATTAATTTTTGTTTTTCAATAGTTTCTTGAAAACTAATCCATATATCATCTAAATCTTTAAAAGTAGTATTTAAATCATCAATCTCCATGATTCAATATTATTTATTTAATATAAAAGACATTTTTTATATGGTTTATTTTGCCTTAAATTGCTTTAAAAAAAATATAAATTTCAATAATTTTTTTCTTAATTTTAATTAAAATGGCAAGTTCAAATTTAAAAACTAACTTAATTGATTTTAAAAGCGGTAATTCAACCATTGCTAAAGCTACAGCTACAACTGATACGCTGAATTTTGTTGGTTCTGGATCAAATGATTGTAAATTAACTGGAGTTGCATATCCTACTTCAGATAAAGATGCAGCAACGAAAAAGTATGTGGATGATATTTCTAAAGGGATTTATTGGAAAAATCCAGTAAGAGTTTCAACAACCATAAATGGAACTCTTTCAACTGCATTTGCTAATGGACAAACTGTTGATGGTATTTCTTTAGCAACAGGAAATCGAATTTTGATCAAAGATCAATTTAGCGGAGTTGAAAATGGTATATATATAGTTCAAGCTTCTGGAGCACCAATAAGAGCAAGTGATATGGCAGCAGGTTCTAATGCTAAAGCATCTTCACTTTTTGTAGAAGAAGGAAATGTTAATGCTGATACAGCTTGGGTATGTACAAATGATTCTGGTTCAGATGTTGTAGGAACTAATGCTTTAGTTTTTACACTTTTTTCAAAGGTAAATGGTTTACCTGGTGGTTCAAATACTCAAATACAATATAATAATAATGGTAGTTTAGCTGGAAGCTCTACATTTACTACAAATGGTACAAATGTTACTCTTGATGGAGGAGATATGTTTATTAGAGGATCTGACAGTTTAAGATTTGGAAATAATAATGAATTGCGTATTGTTGCTGGTATTGGTGTTACTAACATTGCAGTTACTAACTCATTTTCGTTTAGTTCTTTTGCTGCAAACGATCCAATAATATTTACACTTGGAAGTACTACTAATTCAAGTGATTTCAGAATAAGGAGCTCTGATGGTACTGAGAAGTTTCGAATTGATGGTTCTGGTCAGACAAATATTGTCGGTAATCTTAATGTCGGTAATGGTATAGATATTAACGCTGATAATAAACCTTTAACATTTGGTAATTCAAGTGATTTATCAATTGTTTATAATGGACTAGATTCAGTAACGACTTCTTCAAGTGGTGATTATATTGTTGATAATACTTCAGCTACTGGAAGCACAATCATGAGACTTGGAAGTAATGATATAAATACAGATTTCCAAGTTCAAAATAATTCTGGAAATTTTATTATGAAAGCCAATGGTGATAGAACCGTTGTTTGTGCTTCAACTATTTCAGCAGTTTCATTTAATTCAACATCAGATGCTTCAGTTAAAAAAGATATTCAACCTATAGATAACGCACTAAAAAAAATAAATGCTATTGATGCGTATGAATATAGATTTAATTTTATTGAAAATGATCAACTTAGATATGGTGTTTTAGCACAAGATTTAAAAGAGGCAGGTCTTGGAAATTTAGTATCAGAGGATCACGAATCAGGAAAACTTAAAGTTGATTATAAAAATTTAGTCGGTCTTTTGATTGGTTCGGTTAAAGAATTAAACGAAAAAGTTAATAAACTAAGTAAATTGGTATAATTATTTAAATGGTAAACAAGGACAACCTACAATTTTCGGATTTATAACTAATCTTCCTTTATCAACATCAATTAAAGTATCACAAAGTTTAGGAACTAATTGTAAAACTATTCCTTCAAAAGGTCCTGCAATATCAGATCTATCAATGCATAAGGTAATTGCTTTAGTAACAAGTTTTTTTTTCTCTTTACCTTTTAAATGTCTCATTTTTTGTGCAACCACCATAGTTTCTAGAACTAAACTAGGTAAATCTTCAAGTGTAATTTTATTTTTTTGTTTAGACTTTATAAAATCAACGAGAACATTAGTTTCAACAATAGTAGATTTTGAATTCATTTTTTTTAATTATAATATCGATTTTAATTTAATATAATATAGGTTTTATACCGTGATAAACAGCATGTATTTGACAAGAACGATTTGCAGCTTCAGATAAAGCTTGTATTGGTTCACCAATAGAAAATATGATTGGTTGCAAACTAGGAAATGTCAAAAATACATCATAAGGAAAAGAGCCATCAGGTCTTCTAAAGGACATCAAATATGGATCATTAAAAATATTATGAATTACATAATATTCAAGTCTTCTTCTAAGCTCATTCAAATTTGCTTCACGATAATGAAGATAAGTATATTCTTGATTTAATCTTGATTTTTCTTGTTCTTTTATTTCTTTTTTAAAAATTAACTCTTTTTCCTTTAAAGTTTGAAACTTTGCGATCTTTCTCTTTTTCAATTCTTTTCTTTTTTTAAATAAACACCATTGTTTCTGTATAATTAAACTAGCATGTGTAAGTTCTTTAAGTTGCAAAAATATAATGAATTTTCTCTTTGTTTCATATATTAATTTTTTCTGAACAAAACCTGACCACTTCAAAAAAAATTTATTTTTAGCAGCACAAGCTGCCAGTTTAGCAATATTTTTTTTGATTAGTATAATCTCAGAAGAGATATTAGCTGGTTCTTTAGTATTATATGGTTTCCAGAATTTTTCATCTTGGTATATATTTCGTATATTTTTAGTCATTTTAACTTTGCTATCATAACTTTGTTCGATAACATGAGTACACCACAAGGCAAAAGTTAGTTCTTTATCATCATCTTGAATATGAAGATCTGTAGTAGAGTTTTTTTCATTTAAACCTTCTTTTAATTTAGCTATTCTTAACATTATGCTTAGTAAAGGTGGATATTTTTCGATAGTTAATTCAGTAAGGCAATTTACATCTGTGGTATATTTGTTACTATATTTTTTCCATTCATGTCTAGAACGTTCAACAAGACTTAGTATTACATTACTATGTCTTGGACCAAATGCATTAGCATAAGACTCTGAGTATAATCTTACGTCAAAATGATTTTCTTGTAGAAGTTGTAAAGTAGTATAAAAACTAACAAAAGGAGGCATATATTCATACATTGATACACCTTTAGTGCGATCTGATAAATTTATAACATACTTAGCGAAGTTAAAAGGTGTATAACCAAAACCTGGATATTTATAATCAATTAAATTTCTTGCATATTCGGAATAACGTAACTTGTAACCATATAGTACTGGCTCTTCAAGCATTGATTGATTTATTGTAGATTCATCAAATTGCAAAACACAACCAACCGATTTTTCTATAAGACTTGAATAACAGGTCATAATACAGGTAGCATTAAATATTGCACCTTTTAAATTTAAAACAATATTGCGTACGATATTCCAGTATTTCCTAGCAACTTTATGTTGTAATGAAACAGGTCTATTTAACCAGCAAGACTTAGAATTCAAAAATTCAACACAATCATTTATTAAATTTTCTATACTTTTAAAGTTGGAAGCCATCATATGTTGCAAACCTATTGGTTCTAACATGCAAGGAGTTAAAGATACAATTTTATCTATTAAACAAATAACAGAATCTGACATTTTAAGAAAATAAGTATCTTTAACATTTTTATCTGAAAACAAAAAACCTAAAGTACCAATAACTTTTTCTTTCCATTCAAATCCAAGTGATAGACTATTCAAATATTGAGAATTTTTAAGCATAAAATTAAACAATCTAAAGAATTCACAATAAAACATTGCCCAGTAACCATTGCTATGGGAAGCATATAAATCAATAGTGTTGTTTATATCACCAAAAGTAGGAAGTTCATCATTAACATTTGCATTTCTGTAGAGTTCTTTTATCATCCTACATACTGAAACATCATTAAGCTCAGTAGTTGAATACGGACCACCTGCACACTCAACTGTATCTTGGATATTTTGTAATAAATTTACTTGGTGTAAATTACAAAATTGATAATCAGTGTCTAGTCCAAGTTTACCTACAATAGGATCACATGAGTGCCAAATCTTTTTTAAAAGAAAATCATCTAAAGTAAGAGATCCATTCTTTTGAGGCCAACCAAGATATATTCTAGGAAATGTAGGATCTGGTTCACCCCCAGTTAAAACACCATTTTCACCATGCCTAAAAGAGGAAGAATCAGAAACAAAGGTAGCAGTACTGTTAACATGAGTACCGTCCCATCTTGACATTACAAAATTATGTATTTTATTTTTAGGTTTTGCTGTTTTATTTGAAGTTTTAGTAGTTTTTTTATTTTTTTTTGAACTTTTCACTTTTTTAACACGTTTTAACACCATTTTTTTGATTCTATTTTTTTTAAATTTTAAATTGGTTCTGTATTTATATTTTTTTTTTAATTTTAATTACAACTAGAAAAATTATATATTTTTAATTTTAATTGCAACTAGAAAAATTATATTTAATTTTTTTAT
>JAAETO010000346.1 GCA_024228275.1 Arcobacter sp. | reverse complement strand
TATATCTTCTAATGCTTTATTAGCTGCACTTTTAATAGCTTCAAACCTTTTAATATCTGTTATTGTTGATCCATCATCTATAGAGAAATCATGTTCTCCCGATACACTAAATTTTTGTGATTCTATTTTATTATTATATTTAACATCAATATTTACCACAGCTTTATATAATTTATTATATCCTTGCTTATCATAATGCAATTCTTTCATAGAAACAGAATTAAGTTTAACTATAATATTTGTATCAGCTAAATTTTTATCTTCTACTATTTTTGCATCTAGTCTATGTACTATTACTTCATTCATCGCATCTTTAATTAAAACAGCATTTCGTGGGTCTTTTAAATCAACAATTAAATCAACAAAAATTTTTCCATTTAATTGTTTTTTCGCATAATAAATAGATGGCTTATAACCACAAGCAGCTAATATAAAAATTAATGCAAAATTAAATAATAAAAGACTTGATTTCATTCTATCCCTTTACGACAAGGTTTACTAACTTGTTTGGAACAACAATCTCTTTTATTATTTGTTTACCTTCAATCCATTTTGAAGATGACTCTTTTGCAAATTTTAAAATATCATCTTTTGTTGAATCAGGAGAAACTTCTATCTCACCTCTTTTTTTACCGTTAATTGTAATAGCAAGGGTAATTGAATCTAATGTAAATACTTCTTCTTTTATATTAATATTGTTTTTAAAGTTCTCTCTTTTAAACAATTTATCAGAAATCTCCCAAGATAAATGAGGAATTATAGGTTCTAAAATATTAGTAAGTATATAATAACCTTCAGCCCAAATTAAGTCATTATCTTGAGCTTGTAAGGCATTCATAGCTTCCATAGATGAAGCTATTAATGTATTAAATGCGTAAGTTTTACTAAATACATCATTTGACTTTTGTAAAGCTTCATAAATTTTTTTTCTTGCTTCTTTCTCTTCTTTATTTAATGAAGAATGATCGATATTATCAAAGTTTGCAACAGCTTCACTTGTAACATGTGACGATCTTTCACTAAATTTTCTAATAAATTTAAAAGCACCGTCAACAGCAGAATCATTCCACTCTAGTTCTTTTGTTGGAGGAGCAGCAAACATCATAAATAACCTTGCAGTATCAGCTCCATATTTCTCAATTATTGAATCAGGATCGACAACATTACCTTTAGATTTTGACATTTTTGCACCATCTTTTAAAACCATACCTTGAGTAAGAAGTTTTTTAAACGGCTCTTTTGATTCTGTGTAACCTAAATCATTTAATGCTTTAGTAAAAAATCTAGCATATAAAAGATGTAATATAGCATGTTCTATACCACCAATATATTGATCGACATCCATCCAATAATTTGCATCTTCTTTACTAATACCCTCTTCTTTCCATTTCTCAGGATTTGTAGAATATCTTAAAAAATACCAAGAAGACTGAACAAAAGTATCTAAAGTATCAGTTTCTCTTATAGCATCTTTTCCACAAGTAGGACAAGCACAATGTTTCCACGTAGGATGAGTATCTAATGGATTACCTTCTCCTGTAATTTCAACGTCAGATGGCAATGCAATTGGCAAGTTTTCTAATTTTTCAGCAACTAAACCACAATCATTACAATGTACAAATGGTATAGGGGCACCCCAATATCTTTGTCTAGAAACTCCCCAGTCTCTTAATTTATAATTAACTTTTTTTATACCAAAAGAGTTTTGTTCAAAATGGTACATAATTGCTTTTTTTGCTTTTGTATTTTGAAGGTTTGAAAAGCCTTCAGAATTAATAAGTTTACCTTCTGCTGTATATGCTTCTGTCATCTTATCAAGAAGTCCATTTGGTCCAACAATTACTTGTTTAATAGGTAAAGAATATTCTCTTGCAAACTCAAAATCTCTTTGATCATGTGCAGGAACAGCCATAACAGCACCTCCACCATATGAACTTAATACAAAATTAGCAACCCAAACAGGAATTCTTGCTGCTGTTAAAGGATGAATAACATCTATTTCTAAAGAAATACCCTCTTTTGGCATAGTTGCTCTATCTCTTTCACTAACCTTTTGCATAGCTTTGATTGCATTTAATTTATCAGAAGGAAGAAGTTTATAATCAAGTATATATTGTACAATTGGATGTTCTGGAGCTAATGCAGAATATGAAACACCGTAAATTGTATCAGGTCTAGTTGTAAATACACTAAATGAAGCGAACTGCTTATCAAGCTTATATCTTGATTCTTTAACTAATTCAAAATTAAACTCTAATCCTTCGCTTCTACCTATCCAGTTTTCTTGCATTGTTAAAACTTGAGATGGCCAATCACTTTCTAAAGATTTTAAATCATCTAATAACTCTTGCGCATATTTAGTAATAGATACATAATATCCTGGCATTTCCTTTTGTTCTACTGCTGTATCACATCTCCAACAGCATCCTTCTTCTACTTGTTCATTAGCTAAAACAGTATGACAAGGTTCACACCAATTTACAGTTGTAGATTTTCTATATAATAATTTATTTTCATACATCTTTATAATGAACTCTTGTTCCCATCTTGTATATAATTCATCAGAAGTTGCAAATTCTCTACTTTTAGAAAAAGATAAACCTAAAGAATTTAATTCATCTCTCATATAATCAATATTCTCATAAGTCCATTTTTTTGGATGAAGTTTATGTTTTATCGCTGCATTTTCTGCTGGCATACCAAAACTATCCCAACCAATTGGATGTAAGACATTAAAATTTGCTTTTCTAAAAAATCTTGCGAAAGCATCACCTAAACAGTAATTTCTTACATGTCCCATATGAATTCTACCACTTGGGTAAGGAAACATACTCAAAATATATTTTTTTTCTTTTTCATAATTATTTTCTGGTTCAAAACAGTTATTATCAAGCCAATATTTTTGCCATTTATTTTCAATATCTTTAGGACTATATTCCATTTTTAGTATTCTTCCTTATCTTGACTTTTTGCACTTTCAATTAATGCTAATGCTATTGAAAATATATTTGCAACAACTGCTCCAATAGCTAAAGATATTGCCAAAGACTCATCTCCAATAAAAGTTAAAACCATGAATGCAGGGATCAGGTGTAAATCAGCAACTAACGAACTTGCTAATAACTCGGCTGCTAGTAAATTTTTAACACCAATTTTTAAAATTGTTGATATAACATTTACCCCTGAAGCTAAAAAAAGAGCAATAGCATTTGGTTCATATAAAAAACCTGCTGTTGTTGTTAGAGACATAAGTGAAAAGAATATATAAGTTACCTTACCCCAATCCATGATTATCCTTTTGTTTTTTTCTTAAAGCAAGATTCTATCTAAGATATGCTAAGAAATGGCTTTTTAAATAGAATTTTAGTTATTTAATTTTATTTACTTCTGAAACTTATAATCAATTGGTATAGTAGATATAATATTAATAACTTTAAGAAAAGTTCAATGAAGAAAACTACACCGAATTCTAAATCAAAAAAATGAAATGGATTTAAATTTAATAATAAAAATTGAAGCGTATAATCATTTGTAATTATAAAATATGTGGCTATTATTGTAATGGAAGCTAATTTAAAAATATTATTTTTGTTTTCAAAAACTATATTATAAATACAAAACCAAACAAAAACAGTAAGTGAAATAGCAACAATAATTTCATAAAAAAGTGTATGTGGTATAGAAATTGAGTAAGAAGATGATTTATCAATATATAAAAACTCTATTATAGAAGCTGCGAACTCAAAAACAAGTATCCAAAAAAGCACCAATTTCCAATTAGTAGAATTCTCAGAAGTTATTCTATCAAAATTATATTTCACTTTTTTAAATTTTTGGTTATTAGAAGTAATCATATAGTCTCCGAAACAAACTAGTTTTTTTATTGAAAATATTATAACATGATTGTTTGGCTTTTTATTTTAAAGTAAGAACTCTTTTTTAATTTTTATTTATTAAAATAAAATTATAATTAACAAAAGAAGAGGCAAACCTTTCTTTTGTTAATTTTTTAAATTATATACAAATGAACTATTTATTAAACAGTACCTTTTTCATACATGGCTCTCATTTTATCTTTTTCTTTTTGTCTTTTTAACTTTTCAGCCTCTTTAGCTCTAAAATTAGAAATTGAGAAGTTTAATTGTACTAAAAATGACGCAGCTACAAAAATAGATGAATAAGTACCAACTATAACACCTACAAGCATTGTAAATGCAAAGCCATGTATAATTTCTCCACCAAAAAAGAATAATGTAGCAACAACAAAGAACGTAGTTAATGAAGTAAGAGTAGTTCTAGATAAAGTTCTACTTACTGATTCATTTACAACTTTATTAAGAATTTTTTCTTTTGATGTTTGTACACCTTCTCTAATTCTATCAAAAACAATTATTGTATCATTTAAAGAATACCCTAAAATTGTAAGGATTGCTGCTAAAATATCTAAGTTAACTTCAATATTAAATAGTGATATTGCTCCAAGAGCAATAATAACATCATGAGCAAGAGCAAAAATAGATGCTACTGCAAATCTCCATTCAAACCTAAATGACACATAAGCTAAAATTACAAGTAAAGATAAGCATAAAGCCATAATACCTTTTTCTCTTAATTCCCCTCCAACTTTAGGCCCTACAATATCAACTCTTCTAATTTCAAATTTTCCAGTTGATTTTAAAATTTGAGTCATCTCATCACCAATATCGTTGGCTAAATCAGATGAAGAACCAGTTATTCTAATTACAATTTCTTCAGGACTTCCAAATTCAGTTATTGAAGCATTAGCATAAGAAGTTGACTTTAAAGTACTTCTAATATCTTTTATTGGAGCTTTTTTATCATATTTAACTTGAACAATCGTTCCACCTACAAAATCAATACCAAAATTTACACCTTTAGTTAAAAGTAAAACAATTGAAGCTATTACTAATAGAGATGATAAACCTAAAAATGGGATTCTTTTTCCCATAAAATCATAAACTTTATTGCTTTTAAAAATTTCCATTATTTAATCCCAAACCATTTTCTTAAGTTTTTATCTTTTGATATTTTTGGTAACAAGGCTTCATAAATACCATGAGTTCCTAAAATTGCTGTTAACATTGACGCTAAAATACCAATAGAAATTGTTACTGCAAAACCTTTTATAGGCCCAGTTCCATAAGCATATAAAATTACTGCAACTAATAATGTAGTAATATTAGCATCAAGAATTGCCCTCATAGCATTTGAATATCCATCCTCAATAGCTTTAGGGATAGAAACACCTGCTCTTAATAGTTCCCTGATTCGTTCACCAATAATTACATTCGCATCAACTGCCATACCAACAGTTAATACAATACCAGCCATACCAGGAAGTGTTAGAGTTGCTCCAAACATTGCCATAACAGATATAATTATAAAAATATTTGTTATAAGTGCAATATTAGCGATAATACCGGCATTTCTGTAATAAATTATCATAAAAATAAATACAATTAAAAATCCAGATACTAAAGCAATAGTTGAAGCCTTTATAGAATCTGCTCCTAAACTTGGTCCTACACTTCTTTTTTCTAATAATTCTACTGAAGCAGGCAAGGCTCCAGATCTTAAAGCGATTGCTACATTTCCAGCTTCAACAGTAGTAAAGCCTCCAGATATTTGTCCAGAACCTCCACCAATTCTCTCTCTAATATTTGGTGCTGAATAAACTTTCCCATCTAAAACAACGGCAAGTCTTTTACCTACACTTTTAGCTGTAAAATCTCCAAAAATTCTTGCTCCACTTGCATTTAGTGTAAAATTAATAATCGGTTGATTTGCTTGATCAAATGCTACTTGTGCATCAATCACTTGAGATCCATTTAAAATTGGAATCTCTTTTACAAGATATTTAATATTAGGATTTTTAGTATCTTCTAAAATAATATCTCCATACTCCGCTGCTGCACCTTTACTTAAAGTGTAAACTTGATCAGCTCTATCTTCATCAACTGCCATAAGCTCTAAATTTGCTGGCTTTGAGATTAGTTCTCGAGCAGCTTTTTCTTCAGCAGCAGTTTTAATACCTGGAAGTTGTACAACAATATCAGTTGAACCTTGTCTAATAACGGTAGGTTCTGCTAAACCAAATTGGTCTAGTCTATTTCTTATTGTTTCAACTGCTTGAGCAACCGCTAAATCTTTTGTAATTACAGTTTCTTCTTCCGTTAAATCAATTTTAAAATCTAAATCATCTTTGATAATATTTAATCCCTTAATCAATTTTAACATTTCATCAACTTTTGGAATTTCATCCGAATCTAAAACAGTAAATACAATCTTACTATTTCTTATTCCCAAATCTTCTATTAAAATATCTTCATCATCTGTAAAATATTTAATTGAAGTTGCAATAGATTTGATTTTTGAAGTAACCGCCTCATCAGTTTTTACACCTAAAAGCATATGAAGTCCACCTTGGAGATCAAGCCCTAAAGATATTTTTTTCCCTGATTCCGTTTGTAACAAAGATGGAACTGAAAATGTAATTCCAAAAATTATACTTAATATAAAAATAACTAGTCTATAATTAAAGATTTTCAATCTTAGTCCTTAAATGTTAGTGTTAAACATAGAAATTTAAAACATGTAAAATACATGTTTTAAATTAGTTTTTATTTGTCTAGAATTTTTGCAACGAAATCTCTTACAAGTTTCATTTCAGTATTATCATGATTTTTAACAATCAAATGATCTTCTTCAACCTTGATGATTTCTACCATTAAGCCACCATTTGATACAATTTTATCGCCTTTTTTTAATTCTGCAACCATTTCTTTATGCTGTTTAGCTTGTTTTTGTTGTGGTCTAATAATTAAAAAGTAAAAAATAGCGAATAACGCAACAAGAGGTAGTAATGAGCTTATTAAATCTGCACTTTGACCTTCCATCAAATTTCCTTTTAAAAAGTTTTTTTCTATGTTTTTAATAAAACGCGCTTATTTTAACAAAATTTATATAATAAAAGGCTTGATAATAGCCTTATTCTTAAGTGCTTTCATTTACTTAGCGTACTTTGATATTTATTACAAAACACTAAACACTATATTAGGTTTAGTTTCTCTATATTTACTTCTAAAAATTGAGAGAAGAGTACTTTTTTTTACTGGTTTTTTTACTTCAATATTTTGGTTTTACTGGATTGGAATTAGCTTTCAATATTACAATTTATCTTATTTAGCCCCACTAATTGTTTTAGGTATTGGCTTAATATACGGACTTCTATTTTATTTAATAGCTTTATATGATAATATAATTTTTAGAATAGTAATTATTTTTTCTCTTTCATTCATTCATCCTTTTGGTTTTAATTGGTATCTACCTGAGCTAATGTTTATTGATAGCTTTTTTGATACATCTAAGGTGTCTTTCGGACTTATTTTATTTTCAATATATATGTTTATAAAACTTAAGAAATTTATAAAAGTGTTTGCAATTATTCCTTTAGTCTTATCATTTTTAAATAATACTAACGATACTAATAATTTTAATTTAGATTTAGATATAGATATTCCAAAACAAAATGTTTCACAAAGTAAAAAATGGCTAAAAAGTAATCTTCCAATTATCATACAAAATAATTTATCTCAAATAGATAATTCTATTAAAAATAAAAAAGATTTAATAATACTTCCAGAAACAGTATTTCCACTTGTATTAAATACTAATAATATTCTTATGAAAAAGTTAGAAGAAAAGTCAATGAATATTGACATTATTGCTGGTGCATTATACCTTGAAAACAATAATTATTATAATGCTACTTTTCATTTCTCTAAAGGAAATGTTCATATTGCAAAAAAACTCGTTTTAGTTCCCTTTGGAGAAGAAATCCCACTTCCACAATTTTTAGTTAATTATATAAATAATACTTTTTACAATGGGGCAGAAGATTATAAAAAAGCAAGCAAAGCTACTGATTTCAATATTAAAAAAAATATATTTAGAAATGCTATATGCTACGAAGCCACTAGTCAAAGAATATATGAAAATCTAAATGGAGTAAAATATATAATTGCTACATCAAATAATGCTTGGTTTACACCTTCTATACAAGCAATATTACAAAAGTTATTATTGAAGTATTATTCAAAAAAATATAATGTAACAATATTTCACTCAATAAATGGAAGTGAAAACTATATAATTAGACCTTATTTTTCTTTTAAATAAAAGTTTTTTGAGAAATTTTTTACCTCATTAAATGGTAATGCTTTTGAAAAATACCACCCTTGAATATAATCAATGTAACCATTATCCAATTTTTTTAATTGTTCATTGGTTTCAATACCTTCTAAAATTATTTTATAATTTAAATTTGAACATAATTTACAAATATTATGATATAAAACTAATCCTTTTTCTGTATTAGTAAAATCTATAACACTTTTATCAATTTTAATACTATCTAATGGTAATTCATACAATACAGAAAAGTTTGTATATCCAGCACCTAAGTCATCTAATGATATTTTAAAACCTTTTTCTATTAAATAATTTAGATTATTTATTATTTTAGAATTTAACGCTGATCGTCTTTCAATTATTTCTATTGATATATTACAATGTCCTAATATAGAAACTATTCTCTCAACACAATCCCTATCCTCCAAAGTAGGTGGAAATATATTAACAGAAACTGATGGATAAAATCCATCTTCAGCCCAACCATCTAAATCTTTTTTAACTTGGGTACATACCCAGATGTCAATAATATACGCAAATCCTGAATCTTCAACATCTTCTATGAAGTTAGGACTTTTTACAATGTTATTTAATTCTTTTTTTCTAATCAATGCTTCAAAATTAGTACAACATTTATCTTTTATGTTTATTTTTGGCTGATAATATAGTATTATATTGTTTTTATTTAAGAAATCAATTATCTTATCTACTTTATAGTGAGATTTTATTAATGACGATTGTGCTTCTCTAAATTTTATATCTTTTCTAGACTCAACTTGTAATGATAAATCAAGATTATCACTCATCTTATCTAAAGTATATGTAGAACTTTGAATTTTAGAATACTTCCTAATAAATGGAATATAAATTAATGTTCCAATAGAGATTAATGATGCTTGAAATAAGACTGCTAACAAATTTCCATCAGTTTTCAAATACATACTTAAAAGAGCAGGAGTTGTCCAAGGCAAAGTTAAATCATTAAACGTAAAGAAATCTAAATAAACTATGGCAATATAAGCTAAAATAAAATTAATTATGGGAACAAGAATAAAAGGAATAATTAATGAAAAATTAAAAATAATTGGAATACCAAAAATTAATATTTCGTTGATATTAAATATAACAAAAGGAAATGAAATTTTACCAATATAGGTCATATGCTTATCATGAGAAGTAGCGAAAATGGCAAGAAGAAGCGATAAACCACAACCAGAGCCACCCAAAACTACAAATAAATCATAAAATTCTTTTGCTTTTAAAGAATTTGTTAGATCATAATTAACAATATTAAGACTTACGATTGTATCAAAGAAGTTACCTCCATGAATTCCTATAAACCAAAATAAATGGGCGAAAATCATTCTAATGAATATTAAAAATTCAGTACTTAAAGTAGAGATATTTTTTAAACCAAAATGAAATTCAAAATTGACTGTAATATAATAAAAAAAAGGCGTTAATATTATAAAAAATAAAAAAAATGGAAAAATGTTTGTAAACGCACTAGAAATATTTTTAGATAAATTTATTTCTAGATTTTTATGATATTTTTCAATAATATATAAGTAAGAGCCAAGTAAATAATGCAAGACAACAGGTATCAATATAGCCAACAATGTATATTCTGATAATTTTATTTTTAATAAAATATCACTATTAATAAGTAGTTCTACAGATAAAAATATCAATAAACTTAATATAATAAATATAATTTTGTTTATACTTATTTGATATATAATAGAAAGATGATAAGAGATACTAAGATTAATAAATATTGGAAATAAATCATTACATAAAATTGCAAGATCCACAATATATTTATACTCCATTTGATTATATTTTAAAATTGCAATAATTAATACTATAATTGAATAAAATATATAATATGGAATAAGTGAAATAAATGATGCTCTAAAAACATCAATAAGAAGTTTTAATTTATTTATAAACATTAATTTTCCTAACTATATCTATGCAGAATATATAAAACTTCTTTAAATACCTATTAGTTAATAATATAATATTTTATTTTAAAATATATTTTAGCTAAGATATAGTCTATATTGAAATATTACTTATTTAGAATATTTATATTTTATTTTAATAATTATATCTTTTCTTGATAGGTTTTCTTCAATTTGTAAATTTAGTGCGTAATCTAAAATATCTTTAAATATTTTTGATGGTTTAAAACCAATTTCAATTAAGTCTCTACCCTGAACTATAGGTTTTAGGCCTGATTCCGAGATATTCATCTGTCTAGCTTTTTCTAAAACCCACAATACAGCTTCATCACATTTATTTTTATTAACAATATCTCTTCCCTTACAATCAGCAAGACAGACTATACATAAATCTTCAATGTTGCATTTTAGTGATAACCTTTTTACTGCTTTTAAACTTGATTCTGATTTATATAATTGAAATGGTGCAAGATGATTTTTAACAAGAGGTAAAATTTTTTCTATAAATTTTTTTTCATTAGTCAATTTATTTAATAAACTTATAGTTGGTTCAACGCCTAAAGCTTCATGCTTATGAGAAGTGACTCTATTTTTTATAATTTTTGTACAAAATGGTTTTCCCAAATCATGACATAAAATTGCATAAAACAGATATAGATCTCTATAATCATTTCCAGTTTTAATTTTAGCCATTTCATCTAAGCTCATAAGCGTATGTATCCAAACATCACCTTCAGGATGATACTCTTTATCTTGGATGCACCCAACAAGAGCATCTAATTCTGAAAAATATTTTAATATACCTAATTCTTTTAAGTAATTCATTCCAATTGAAGGTTTAGATGATTTTAGAAATAGTTTTTTGAATTCTTCAAAAACTCTCTCTTTAGGTAAGTATTCTAATTCATTACTGCAAACTATTTTTTTACATAAAGAAAAAGTTTTTTTATCAATGCTAAGATTAAATCTTGAAGAAAATTGTATTGCCCGGTAAACTCTTAATGGATCTTCAATAAATGTCTTATCATTAACATGTCTAAGAGTTTTATTTTCTAAATCTTCAATTCCATTATGCGGATCTAAAAACTCATTTTTAAAAAAATTATAACCTATTGAATTTATTGTAAAATCTCTTCTTAAACTAGCCTCTTCAAAGCTCAGATTCTCATTTATCGTAACATTAAAACCTTTATGTCCAATATCAGTTTTTTCTTCAATTCTTGCAAGAGCAAAATCAAAATCATATTTATCAACACTTAATATTAAAACACCAAATGATTTTCCTACTTCATTAACTTTTCCATATTTTCGTAATAAAATTTTTATAGTATCTAAAGAACTAAGATTAAATATTTCAATATCATAATCTTTTACTTCTTTTTTTAAAAATGAATCTCTTACGCAGCCACCAACAAGTATTGGCAAGGCGCCAATACTTTTTAAGTCTATTAGAATCTCTTCTAATATATTTGGTATTTTAATCTTTTTTGTAAAGGTGAATATCCTGTTGAGGATAAGGAATAGAAATACCTTCTTCATCAAATGTAATTTTAATATTTTCAGTTAAATCAAATTTTACATTCCAATAATCAGGCGTATTAACCCAAGCTCTAACTACAAAATTAACTGAAGAATCAGCAAGTTCAGATACTGCAACTGTAATACCATTTTCTTTTAATACCCTTTCATCAGCCTCTACAATTCTATGTAAAGTATTTTTTGCTTTTTTAATATCATCATCATAACCAATACCAACAACTAAATCTACTCTTCTTGTTGGATTAATATTAATATTAGTAATTGAACCACTTGTAATAGCGCCATTAGGAATAATTACTTTTTGATTATCAGGTGTAATTAGTATAGTATTAAAAATAGATACTTCACTAACTGTTCCTGTCACTCCAGCAGCATTTATAACATCCCCACCTTTAAAAGGTTTAAATAAAATAATCATCACACCAGAGGCAAAATTACCTAAAGATCCTTGTAAAGCTAAACCAACAGCAAGTCCTGCTGCACCAAGAATTGCAAAGAAAGATGTTGTTTCAACACCTAATCTTGATAGTGCAGTTAATGCCACTACAATTAATAACAAAACATATAAAATATTCTCAAAGAATTTTATTAAAGTTTCATCAACTCCATCTTTTTTTCTTAAAATTGAGATAACCATATTTGTAATTTTTCTAGCCAACCATTTACCTACTACAAATATTACAATTGCAATTGCAATATTTAGTGCATATAAGCCAATAATTTCTGTAACAGTCTGAACACTATTCATATTTTACTCCATATTAAAAATTTTAAAATTATACAATAAAGTTCTTATAAATAAGCATCTAATTTATTTAATTTTTTCAAAAAGAATAGTTGATACTTTTGAAATTTCAACTTCTTCTTTTTCTAAAGTATCTCTATGAATAATCTCAACTAGACCATCTTTAAGTTTTTTCCCTACTACAACAGCAAAAGGAAATCCAATTAATTCAAAATCTCCCATTTTAAAACCAAATCTCTCTTTTTTTCTGTCATCAATAATAGTATCAATACCTAAAGTTTTTAAGTCATTATAAATTTTCATACCTGCTTCTAATTCTTCATCTTTTTTTGCATTTGAAACTATGACATCTACTAAAAAAGGTGCCGTTTCTTTTGTCCAAATGCCTCCTTTTTCATCATGATTTTGCTCAATTACTGCTGCAACTAGTCTTGATACTCCAATTCCATAACACCCCATCACAAATGGTTGCGATTTTCCATTTTCATCTAAAAATTTTGCATCCATTGCTTCTGAGTATTTTGTTCCTAACTGAAAAATATGACCTGCTTCAATACCTTTTGTATATTCTAAACTTCCTTTACAGCAAGAACAGATGTCTCCTTCTTGAACTGCTATTAAATCAAAATATTTCACATCTTCTAATGTACTTAAATCACTCCCTGTAAAATGATAATTTTCTTCATTTGCTCCACATACTAAACCAATTTCATCTTTTAATTCACTATCAACTACAAAATTTATATCTTTAGGTAAATTAAATGGCCCGCAATATCCTGCACAAAGTCCAGAATTTAATATTTCTTCGTCATTAGCATCAACTAGTTCTAAACAATTAACAGAATTGGAAGCTTTTGTCTCTTCAAGCTGATCATCACCTCTTACAAAAAAGACAACTATTTCATTAGATTCTTCGTAAATTGCTTTTTTTATAACTGCTTTTATAGATTGAGCTTTAGGTGTACTTAAGAAATTAGAAACTTCTTCAATCGTTTTCATACCTTCTGTTAAAACTTTTTCCATTTTAAGATCAACAGCAGTTAAGTCAAACCATTTTTTTACTTCTTTTTTAGTCCTTACAGCAGCTTCGATATTAGCTCCATAATCACAATCAGGACATATTACTATAGTATCTTCACCAGAATTAGCTAAAACCATAAACTCTTTTGAACCACTTCCCCCAATTGCTCCTGAGTCAGCTGCAACTACTCTAAAATCTAAACCTAATCTTGTATAAATCTTTTTATAAGTTTCTTCCATGTGATCAAATTCTCTCACTAAATCTTCTTTGCAACTATGAAAAGAGTAAGCATCTTTCATAAGGAATTCTCTACCTCTCATAAGACCAAATCTAGGTCTTGCTTCATCTCTAAATTTTGTATAAATTTGATAAAGGTTTATTGGTAAATTTTTATATGAAGTAATTCTATTTTTTACTAAATCTACAACTGCTTCTTCATTTGTAGGAGATAAAACGTAATCTGCATTCTTTCTATCTTTAAATCTTAAAAGTTCACTACCCATAGTTGTAGCTCTACCTGATTCTTCCCATAAAGATAAAGGTGTTACAAAACCAAACTGTACTTCATTTGCTCCTGCATTATCCATCTCTTCTTTTACTACTGCTCTGATTTTATCAAGAACAATTTTTCCAAGAGGTAAATAATTGTAAATACCAGCTCCTACTTGATTTACAAAACCACCTCTAATTAAATATTGATGAGAAGGTAATGTAGCGTCTTTTGGAACTTCTTTTGTCGTTGGTATAAACATTTGAGAAAATTTCATTTTATATATTCCTATTTTTTAATTTATTTTTATTTATTTAAGCTATTTGTATCAGTATCTATTCCAAACACAGACTGAACAGTTCCTACAATTGTATCACTGTTTAAATCTTTTGATATAGATTTTAATTTTGTAGCTGGTTGATGTAAATACTCAGATATTACTGTTTCACAAAGTTTTTTGATATTTTCTTCATTATTTTTATCAATAAAACCTTTTTTAATTGCATGTTGCACTTTTTTTTCAATAATATCATCAGCTTTTAAATAAAGATGTTTAATAACTGGTTCAATTTCAAGAGACTTTAACCATTCAAAAAACTCTAATGACATTTTATTTACAATAGAATAAGCTGTTTTAGCCTGTTTAGCTCTTAAACTCATATTTGCATCAACTATATCTTGTAAATCATCTACTGAATAAATATCTAAACCCGAAGAGTCTATTTCATCAATATCTCTTGGGACTGCTATATCAAACCAATATCTATTAAAACTACAATCTTCTACTAAGTCTTGCGTAATTATTGGATATGGTGCTGAAGTTGCAGTAAACATAAGTGGAACTTCATTTAATAATCTTTTTAAATTTGAGTATTGCGTAACCTCTACAAATTGATCATAAGTATTTGCTAGAATTTGAGCTTTTTTTATATCTCTGCTTGTCAATACTACATCAAGACCTGCCGATAATAGATGTTTTATAGTAAGTTCACTCATTTCACCTGCACCTATTACTAAAGCTTTTACTGAACATGTATTACCTATAATATCTTTTGCTTTTGCAACTGCTGTTGAGGCGACTGAAACAGAGCCTGTTCCTAAAGATGTTGCATTTCTAACTGCAGCTGCACATTTAAACGAGTAGTGCAAGGCTCTAGGGAGATTTTGTCCACAATATTTTTTTGCAATAGAAAATCTAAAGGCATCTTTTAATTGTCCAACAATTTGCGTCTCTCCAATTACTAAGGAATCTAAAGCAGAAGCAACAGAAAAAAGATGATGTATAGCTCCATCATTTTCATAAATATCAGCTCTATCGTATAAATCATCAAAATCAATATCTGAATAAGCTGATAATTTTTTTACAATAACTTTTGAAGCTTCATTTGTTTTAGTAACAGAAGTGATAATTTCTACTCTATTACATGTTGACAAAAGAATAGATTCTTTAACTAAGTCATTTGAAAGAATTTGTTTTAAAAATCTATCTTTATTTTCTTCATTTGCAAAGGCAAGTTTTTCTCTTGTTTGAATATCTGTATTTTTATGAGAGAAACTTATGACCAAATAACTCATACTTTAGAACTCTCTTTCAATCATAGAAGTCATTATCTGAACTAAGGAATCATTATTTTCATCTTTTACTACATTAATTGCTTCTAATCCTAAATTTTTCGCTTTTAAAATAGAATCTTGCAAAGCATTAGTTGAAATCATCTGTTCTTTTATCCAAGTACTATCCTCTTCATTTAAAGGTTTTTTATATAAAGATTCTAATCTGTTTTTATCTTCTATTCTTTCATGTAATAAAAGATATGGAATAGTGACTTTTCCTTCAACAAAATCAAACATTGCAGGTTTTCCTAAAGTTTCACTATCTTGTGTAATATCTAAAATATCATCAATCATTTGAAATGCTAATCCAAGATTTTTACCATAAAGTGAATATTTTTTTTCATCTAATGAAGACAAAAGTGCTGCTGCTTTAGCACTTGCTTCTATTAAAGATGCAGTTTTTTTATAAATCATATCCATATATTTGTCATATGAAGTATTAAATTTTTCTGTTAAATCAACATCTAACATTTCTCCAATACTTAATAAAGTAACAGCATTTGAAACTGTATATGCAACTTCTTTTGGCATATTAGTAAGTTCTGTAAATGCTTTTGAATATAAAATATCACCAAACATAATAGAAGTTTTGTTATCAAAAATTGCATTAATAGAGGCTTTACCTCTTCTTGTTAGTGCCTCATCTATAACGTCATCATGTAAAAGCGATGCAGCATGAATCATTTCTACAATTGAGCACAATTTTATAGATATTTCACTTATTCCTGCTATTTTTAGGATCAGCTTACTTCTTAACATTTTTCCTGTTGCCAAAAGATCTAATAATTCTAAACTTTTTGCATCATCACAATCTTCAACAAATATTTTTATCTGTTCTCTTACTTGTTCTAATTCTTTCACAAAAAGCCTTAAGAATCTAATCTACAAACAATATCACCTGTTAATTCAATGTAAAGACCTCTTTTCATCTCTTCAACTTTATCCATATTTTCAAAAACATATTGTTTTACTACATTATTAATATCAAAATCTACATCTTTATCTTGAGACAACATCATTTCCATAACAGCTAGTTTTTCTACTAACTTATCCATTTCATCTTGTACAATTTCTTCATTTGCTTGTGAAGCAATATCAAAATATTTTGACTTTGGACTCCCCACAAAAATATCATCCTCATCTTCTAAAAACCAATCTTTTGTCATAACTATTTCCCCTCTCTTAATCTAACTCTAACAGATTCTGCGTGAGCAGTTAATCCTTCTGTATCTGCAAGAAGCGCACATGCTTCACCTAATTCATCAATTGCCTCTTTAGAGAAATTGATAATCGAACTTTTCTTCATAAAGTTTTCTACATTTAATGGACTATAAAATTTAGCAGTACTCCCAGTAGGAAGGGTATGATTTGGACCAGCTATATAATCACCAATAGGTTCAGGTGTATTTTCACCTAAGAAAATTGCACCAGCATGTTTTATCTTTGGTAAAAGCTCAAAAGAATTTTGTGTCATTACTTCTAAATGCTCTGGTGCTATTTCATTCATTAAACTAATTGCTTCATCCATATTAGATGCAAGAATAATTACACCTCTTTCATCAATAGATTTTTGAGCAATTTCACTTCTACTTAATATTTTTAAATAGTTATCAACTTCAATAGACGTATTATTTGCAATATCTTCATCCGTTGTAATCATAATAGAACTAGCCATCTCATCATGTTCAGCTTGAGATAATAGATCAATTGCTAAATATTTAGGCTTAGCAGTACTATCACTTAAAATACCTATTTCTGAAGGTCCGGCTATCATATCAATATTTACTTCACCAAATACAAGTTTTTTAGCAGTTGCTACAAAAATATTTCCAGGACCAGTTATTACATCAACTTTTGGAATAGTTTGTGTTCCATATGCCATTGCTGCAACGGCACTAGCACCTCCAACTTTATATGCTTTACTAATATTACAAATATGACAAGCAGCTAATAGTAATTCATTAACGTCATTACTAGGAGTTGGAGTACATACAATAATCTCTTCAACTCCAGCAACAATTGCTGGAATAGCATTCATTAAAAGTGAACTTGGGTATGCAGCTTTACCACCTGGGATATATAAACCAGCACTATCTACAGGACTAACTTTTTGTCCTAAAATTGTTCCATTTTTTTCAAAATCAATCCATGATTTTGGAACTTGTTTTTCATGATATTTTTTAATTCTATCATATGCAATATGCAAAGCGTTTTTTAAATCATCATTAATATTTTCATAAGCTTTCTTCATATCATCTTGCGAAATCATTAAATCTTCATCACTTTTAACTTCCCAATTATCAAACTTTTGTATATGTGTTTTTAATGCTTCATTACCATCTTTAACTATTTCATCAATAATACTTGTTACAATTGAAGAAACTTCTTTTATGTCAGTTTTTGCTCGTGCAAGTATATTTTCAAACTCCTTATCAAAGTTTACATCTGTAGTTTTAATTATCTTCATTAAATATTTCCTAGTATATCTTCTGTTATATCTTTTATATCTCTATTTTCAACACATATTGTCAGATCAGAAACTTTTCTATAATCATTGATTCTTTGATTATAAAGTTTTCTTGCTTCTTTTAAATCATTTAGTAAAGGTCTTTTTTTAAGTTTTGATTTTGCATTTACAGAGTTATTTATTCTTTCTAAAATACCTTCGAAACTTGATTCTAAATAAATTATTTTGCCAATTTTATGTATATTATTTTGTTTAAAAAAACCACCGCCCGTTGAGATAATTGTATTGTTTACATTTTTTTCAAGCCATAAAGCACATTTTTTTTCAAGACTTCTAAAATATACTTCACCATCTTCTTCAAAAATCTTTTTTACTTTTCTATTATCTATACTTTCAATTAAATCGTCAGTATCTATAGCAAAATAGCTAGATTCCTTTACAAGTGCACGAGCAACAGTACCTTTTCCTACACCCATAAAACCAATTAATATAATATTGTCTTTTTTACTCAATTTAAGTTTCCTAATTATTTATAACCAATAATAAAATTTTAAGATTATATCTAAAATAAAGTAAAAATATAAATGATTAAAATCAAAATTTTCTTCTATATCTTTTTAGCATAGTGATATTACCCAATAAGCCACCTTGATGAATATATAAAAACTGAGTATTTGACGAAAAATCTTTATTCTTAAGATATTCTCTAAAATTAATCCAAGCTTGAGGATCATACAATAATTCAAACTCTACATTTGTAGATGAATACAATTCATTATACATTTCGTAAAATTCTTTATAAAGTTTACCAAAATGGTATTTCTTTCCAGTATTTAAAATTCTTGGATGATTTTTTTCATCTTTGCTTAATTCAAAAAACTGTTTTTTTAAATAATCATCACCTCCAACACAAGCGCAAGTTAACACTTCGTACTTTGGTAAATTCTTTTGTAAAAAAAGAGCTGTAGTTCCAGTTCCACTTGGTAAAACAATTTTCAATTCATCATATGATTTTTCTTCTGCCCATGTTTTTATCTCTTCTGCTAATATAGAGATACCGTACTCAGCCTCTTTACATCTTCCACCTTCAGGTACAAAAGCTACATTTTTTTCATTTGGTAAAACATCTTCTTTAATATAATCTAAAGTCTTCTTATTTGTTTGTATATCTTGCATTGAGATAATATTAGCACCATTTTCTAAAGCTGATTTATAATTTCCTTCAGGATTATCTTTTATATACGATGCAATATGATCAACATAAAAATCTAATTTCCAATTTTTTAATTTTGCAAGTACAGAAAATGTATGTAAAGAGTTTGCTTGAGCAGAACCATATCCAATTACTTTAGTAATATCTTTAAACTCATTTATCAAATAATAGTAAAATTTTCTAGCTTTATTTCCAGAAAAGTCTATATGTAATAAATCATCTCTTTTAAGATAAATTTGTTGATCATCAAATTTTATATCACTTATGGGGGAATTTATATATTTCATTAACTTTATTATACTAAAATAGCATAAAAAATTAAAAGAGTTTTTATGGATTTATTAGAATATATTGAAAAAGGTGGAATTATTGTTTATATTCTTATCTTCTTAAACATTATTGGAATTACAATTATATTATGGAAGTTTTTAACGATACCTAGAAAAAAAACGATGGTAAAAAGAATTTATTCAAATATTGATCTTAAAAATACAAATACCTTAGAGTATCAAATTGAATACGAGGTAAAAAGATTAGAAAATGGTCTAATATATATTAAAAACATTGCTTCAATTTCTCCTTTATTAGGTTTATTAGGAACAGTTTACGGAATCTTTAAATCATTTGAAGCAATTAGTAAATATGGATTAGGAGATCCAACTGTATTTTCGTCAGGTATTTCAATTGCATTGATTACAACTATAACTGGACTTATTGTTGCCATTCCGCACCATATTGCTTATAATCATTTTATTTCAATGGTTGATAATATTGAGTTGAAAGCAAAAAAAGAGATTATGGGAAATAAATGAAAAGAAGAGAAAAACTTAGTCTTGATTTAACTCCGGTTGTCGATGTTTTATTTATTTTATTGATATTTTTTTTAGTAAGCTCAGTTTTTAAAAAAAATGAATTAGCTTTAATATTAGATTTGCCAGAAGCTAGTGCAAAAGAGACACAAGTTCAAGATGAACAAATATTTATAGAACTAAACGAAAATGAATTATCAATAAAAGGAATTAAAGTTAATTTTTTATCGCTTGAAGATAATTTAAAAGAGATAAAAAATAATAAAAAAGCAATTATAGTGAGAATAGACAAAAATACTAAATATAAAAGAGTTATAAAAACTTTAGATTTATTACAAAAATATAATTTAAATAATCTAGCTTTAGTTACAAATGAAATTAAAAACAAGTAATTTAAAAATATTACTTGTTTTATAATTATTTTTAGTTTTTATTAAGTGAACAAAGATCTGAATAAGCAATTTCTAATCTAGAAATAAGTGATTCTTGTCCTGCTCTTAACCACTTTCTAGGATCATAATACCCTTTATTAGGTTTGTCTTCACCTTTTGGATTACCTATTTGACCTTGTAAATAATCACGATTTTTAGATTCAAAGTCTCTTACTCCATCCCAAAATGCCCATTGAGTATCTGTATCAATATTCATTTTTATAACACCATAATCTATTGCTTCTCTAATTTCATGTAGTTCTGAACCTGAACCACCATGAAAAACAAAATCTACAGGTTTAGAATCTAAACTATATTTTTTTGAAATAAATTTTTGTGAATTATCTAATATTTTAGGAGAAAGTGTTACATTTCCTGGCTTATAAACACCATGAACATTACCAAATGAAGCTGCAATAGTAAAGTTATCAGAAACTTCTACTAATTTTTCATATGCGTAACAAACTTCTTCTGGTTGAGTATAAAGTAAAGAATTATCAACATCAGAATTATCAACTCCATCTTCTTCACCACCTGTTATTCCCAATTCTATCTCAATCATCATATCTAAGTCATTCATTTTCTTAAAATATTCTACACATGTTCCTATATTATCTTCAAGTGACTCCTCACTTAAATCTAACATATGAGAAGTATATAATGGTTTACCATGTTTTAAATAAAATGCTTTACCTGCTTCAAGTAAACCATCAATCCAAGGAAGTAATTTTCTTGCAGCATGATCTGTATGAAGAACAACAGGTACTCCATACGCTTCAGCCATAGTATGTACATGCATTGCGCCAGAAACTCCACCAAGAATTGGTGCATTAGATGTTTTTAAACCTTTTCCAGCATAATATTGTGCTCCACCATTTGAAAATTGAATAATTATTGGTGAATTAACTTTCGAAGCAACTTCTAATACTGCATTTACAGAATCAGTTCCAACAACGTTTACTGCTGGTATTGCAAATTTATTCTTTTTTGCATATTCAAAAAGTTTTTTTGCTTCACTACCACTTAATACACCAGGTTTTACAATATCTAATAACGCCAATTTCTTCTCCTATTTAATTACTATTTTTGCTTTTTTTCTTAAATTAGTTGTTTGTTTGCTTATATGATTTCTAAATTTTTCTTGTAATAAGACCTGATTGATTTTTGCTTTTACTTCATCAAAAGACAATGTCTTCGAATTTACTTTATCTTCTAAATAAATTACGTGATAACCAAATTGTGTTTTAACTGGTTGTTTAGAGTATTCATCTTTTTTAAGTGATTTAGCAGCTTTTGAGAATTCTGGTACCATTTGTGTTTCTGGAAACTTACCTAAATAACCACCTTTAGGACCACTTGGACCAACTGATTTAGTTTTAGCCAATTTAATAAACTCATCTTTTTTATTTGATGATTTATTAATAGCATCAATAATATTTTTTGATTCTTCTTCAGTCTTTGTTAGAATATGTCTTGCTTCAAGAGTAGCTGGCACTTTAAATTGAGCTTTATTTTTTTCAAAATAATCTTTTTTATCTTTTTGCGAAACATTTATTTTACTGTACTCTTTTTGCATCCATACTTCTAAAGCTAAATCTTTTTTTAATTTTTCTAAAGCTTCTTTATACGAACTATCATTACTAACTCCACTATTCATTGCTTGTTCAGTAAGTAATTTTCTTTCAATAACTTGTTCTAATACTTTATTTTTACTCTCTTTTGGTAATGAGTTGAAATCCATATTTTGATTTCTCAATACTAAAGCAACATCTTGCTTTGTTATTTCTTCACCATTTACAGTTCCATAAGAATCTGCTGCATTTAAAGAAATTGATGACACTAATAATGTTGTGATTAAACTACTTGCTAATTTTTTATTTGAAAACTTGAACATTCATTTCCCTTGTTTTAATTTTTTAAACTTGCGTATTCTATCTTTATTTTGCTAACAAAGAGTTAATCTAAAATAGAAATCTATAAATAGATTGTATAAAATTGTATAAAATTAAGAATACTTTTATTTTTTTAAAATATTAAAAAAAACAAAAATTCAAAAAAAATGATATTTTTTTCTTAATAAAAGCCCAAAACTAACTAAATATATCTAGATT
Organism: Arcobacter sp.; assembly: GCA_024228275.1. Classification (GTDB taxonomy): domain Bacteria; phylum Campylobacterota; class Campylobacteria; order Campylobacterales; family Arcobacteraceae; genus Halarcobacter. The sequence goes on along the minus strand of JAAETO010000346.1, from coordinate 34,877 downwards.
TTTAAAAAAATATTAAATTTTCTATTCTAAACCTTTAAATTTTACTATATTTATGATACAATGGCGTAAAAATTAAACTTAACTTAACTTTAAGCTAAGAAACAAGGGAAATCTAAATGAGAATATTAATTATTGAAGATGAAATTACTTTAAATAGAACACTGCAAGAAGGCTTAACTGATTTTGGTTACCAAGTAGATGCAGCAGAAAATTATAAAGACGCTGAGTACTTTATAGACATAAGAAATTATGATTTAGTTTTAACTGACTGGATGTTACCAGATGGTGATGGAATTGAATTATGTAAAATAGTTAAAAACAGAAGTTCAAGAACTGCTGTTGTAATATTATCGGCAAGAGATGATAAAGATAGTGAAATAGAAGCTTTAAAAGCTGGAGCAGACGATTATATTAAAAAACCATTCGATTTTGATATTTTACTTGCAAGAATTGAAGCAAGATTAAGATTTGGTGGAACAAATGTAATTGAAATTGAAGACTTAACAATAAATCCAGACGAAGAAAAAATCACTTACGATGGTGAAGAAATTGAATTAAAAGGTAAACCTTTTGAAGTATTAACTCACTTAGCAAGACATAGAGATCAAATAGTATCTAAAGAACAACTACTGGATGCAATTTGGGAAGAACCTGAATTAGTTACTCCTAATGTTATTGAAGTTGCAATTAATCAAATTAGACAAAAAATGGATAAACCTTTAAATATTTCTACTATAGAAACAATTAGAAGAAGAGGATATAGATTCTGTTATCCTACAACTGACGAAGAAACAGTATAAAATAGGTTAATTATTCCATGCAAGCGAAGAGCATTTATAAACAGTTTTATCAAAAATTAATTCTTGCTACTTCGCTTCTTCTTATTATATTATCTTTAATTTTTTACGGATATACAAAATCTACAATATTTAAAGAATTAAAAGATTCTTTATATGCGGATGCTGAACTTATTACAAAAATAAGTAAAAGTTCTAATACAAATACAAAAAATTTTAATATTATAACTCATAATGGAATAAATATAGACCTTATAATTTTAAAAAAAGAGCCAAAAAATAATTACAGTACATATAAATTAAATAATAATAATTATATGCAAATTCTTTACCCTTTTGACAAGAATAAGAATCAGTATCTAAAAATATCAAAAAATATAAACTCATCTATACAAATGTTAAATAAAATTTTTAATAATCTATTTTTCATATCTTTAGGTGGACTAATTATGGTTATTCTTTATGCCTTTGCAGTTTCAAAGACTTTATTAAGACCAATTATTCAAATAACAAAAAAACTTTCAAATATGGATGAAAATTTTCTTACTCAAATTAATAAGAATAATCTACCTATTGAGTTTCATCCTTTATCTGATTCAATAAATTCTCTTACAACTAGAATAGAAACAAATATAAGATTTAAAAAAGAGTTGTTCATAGGAGTTGCTCATGAGCTAAAAACTCCATTAGCAGTAATGAAACTAAAAAATGAAGTTACTTTAATGAAAAAAAGAGAAGCTGAAAAATATCAAGAAACTTTAAAGCTAACAGTTGAACAAATAAATGACATGAATAAAATGATCAGCTCAATTCTTGATATAGGAAGAGCAGAAGGTGCTCAATTTGAGAAATCAGAAAAATTAGATTTAGTCCAATATTTAAAAAGAAAAACAAATGATTATAGAATGTTAAGTGCAAAAAAGAAAATCATTTTAACTTTTTTTTCTAATGTTAATCATCATGAACTTTACATACGTGCTACTTTAATAAATCAAATTATTCAAAATTTTGTACAAAACGCTATAAAATTTACACCTGATGATAGTTCAATTGCAATAAGATTAGAAAAAGAAGAAAATATAACGACAATTAATATTATAGATGAAGGAATAGGTCTTAAAGATGAAAATATTGATCTTTTTGCGCCGTTTAAAAGAATGGGAGAACAAAGTGGAGCTGGTCTAGGCCTTTTTTTAGCAAAAAATGCAGCAGATGCACTTGGAGCTTCAGTTTATATAAAAAATAGAACTGATGGAAACTCAGGATGCATTGCTACACTTAAAATAAATAATAATATTAACTAAATAAAGTATTATATTCAATCTTAGTACATTTATTTTGTACAACATTCATTCCAGCTTCTAAAGCCTTTTGCGCTGCAATATTATTAACTAAACCTAATTGAGTCCATATAGTATCTATATCTCCTCTCTTAATAGCTGCATCAATAACTAGACCAATTACATCAGACTTTCTAAATATATCTACCATATCTATTTTAAATGGAATTTCTTCTAAACTTCTATATACTTTTTCACCTAATATAGTATCTTCTTTAGGATATACTGGAATAATCTTAAAACCTGCATTCTGTAAATATCTTGCAACTATATGACTAGCTTTACTTTGATTAGGTGAAAGTCCAACAATTGCTATAGTTTTTGTATTCTCAAAAATTTTCTTTATCTCTTCAGTATTTGAATTAACTGTTGCTAGTTTATCTTCCATTTTATTCCTTTAGTTTTTGAAATTTTACTTATTTTTATTAAATTAATACTTAATTTATAATTTAGTCATTATTTTATAAATATACTTTTTATTGATTATTATCAAGGTAAAAAACAATTAGATGTTTTATACTTCAATAAAATATCTAAAGGATTACTTATGACTTTAGTCCCAAAAGACGCTAAAGAACTAAAAATTGAAAATTCTACAGTGAATTTTTATGAATTTATACAAAATGGATCAAAAACATACTATTTTGATTCATCTGAATGTGTTCCACCTGAACCAATGATTAATGCCATGTTAGGTCTACAATTATTAAAACATAAAGATGATACATTAATTATGATTAATCATACTGCGCCCAATGGATTGTTTCCAAAGATACAAAGTAACTATAACTTTGAAATATTAAATATTGATAATGGTAAAGTAGAAGTGACTTTCCACTATAAATTAGGAACAGCTGTAAGTACAGATTTCGCAGATAATACTTGTGGATAAAATTTATGATATCAGTTTCACAAGACTTCGCCCCTCCATTTAAATTAATTGCTCCATATTTTATAATAGGAACTTTTTTTTTATTAATAAGTGTATATATACCTTTAAATATAAATATAGAAAATTTACATTATCTTGACCCTAAAGTATTAGGATGGGTTCATATTTTATTGCTTGGCTTTGTTATGATGATAATATTTGGAGCGATGGCTCAATTAATACCTGTTACTTTAGAAGTAGGTCACTTTAGTATAGAATTTTATTATATTATATGGCCTTTATTATTATTTGGAACAATATTAATGGGATTAGGTTTTTTTTATTCTTCTGCACTATTACCTTATGGTGGAACAATAGTATTAATATCTATGTTTATTTTTTTAGCTGAAGTATTTTTAACAATTAAAAAAGTTAACACGTTTAGCAATGTTATAAAATATCTTTTTATTTCTAATATATTCTTACTTTTAGGAGTTGTTGTAGGTATTGTTCTTGCCTTAACATATGCTGGTTTAATAAATACAAATATAAACCAACTACTGAAAGCTCATGTTTTTCTTTTAGTTGCTGGTTATATCTGTATAACAATAATGGCCTTATCTTTAATCTTACTTCCTATGTTTGGACTATCACATAATTACACTAAAAAACCATTAAACTTTGCAGTAATTTTTATGTCCATTGCAGTTACAATTTCATTTTTTTCTAATGTTTTTAATATACCTTCGATAGAATATTTAGCTTATATATTCCTAATATTCTCAGTAAGTCTTTTTTTATATCAAGTTTTAATTATATATAAAACAAGAGCAAGGAAAGAAAATGATATTTACGTTTTATCACTTTTTACATCATTTGGATCATTACTTATTTCATCTATTGCTATAGTATCTTATTTTTTATGGCATTATCAAACTTTAATCTTATGTGCTGGATGGGTTTTTTTTATGGGCTTTTTTACCTTTTTAATTAGCGGACATATTTATAAAATTGTACCTTTCTTAGTTTGGTTTGAGAAATTCTCACCTCTTGTTGGAAAACAAAAGGTTCCAATGTTAATTGACATGGTTCCTGTTTCTGCATCCAAATTCCAATTTTGGTTTTCTTTAGCTGGTCTTATAATATCAACTATTGGAATATTGTTTAGTAGTGATGATCTATTCAAGTCTGGTGTTTCATTTTTAATAATTGGAACTATTTTTTTGTTTAAAAATTTAATTTATATGATAAGGTTTAAATAATGTATAATAAAGAAAATATATTTAAAGCAGTTTCAACTGTAAAAGATCCAGAGGTAGGATTTAATCTTGTTGAAATGGGGTTAATCTACGATGGTATTTGTAACCATGAAGGGGATGTAAAAGTTGTAATGACTTTATCAACGAAAGCTTGCCCCTTACACCAAATGATTGTACAATGGGTAGAAGAAGCTGTGTTAAGAGAATTACCAAAAGCTATGAATGCTGAAGTTGAAGTAGTATGGGAACCTCAATGGAATATAACAATGGCTGAAGAACATGTAATAAAAGCTTTAAACGGAAATTAAAATCATAAAGAATTCTTCTTTATGATTTTAATTATAAATTATCTAACTTTTTTTGAATATATGTTTTAATTACTTGATAATCAATATTTTCTTTAAAATCATCAAACCTAGCACCAGATGCATTTACATGTCCACCGCCATTTGCTAATTTTTCAGCCATTATAGATACATCAACTTTTCCATCAGCTCTAAATGAAGCATTACCTTTTCTACTTATATCAATAAAAAAATCATAATCTTTATTAGCTTTTAAAAATGCATTTGCAGGTATAGAAATTGACCCTAAGGTATATGTTAATAAACCCTTGTAATCTTTATAATATATTGTTAATTCATCTTTTAAATAATCTAAAGAATTAACTAAATATTTAGCACTTAAATTGTCAAGTGTATCATCTATACCATTTGTCATTAAAAATTTCTTTTTTAATAAATGTATATCATTATCTAATTCTATTGCTCTATTTTCTAAATTTAAATAATTTGATGCTTCATCTAATAAATATAATCTAAATTTCCTATTTAAATCAGGAAAAAGTATTGAATTGATTTCTCTAACTTTACTAATCATAGTAAGTAAAACTTTCCCAAATTCAAAATTACTAGTTTGCTCTTCTAACCAAATATCAATTGCATTAACGCAATCAATTAGTGGCTCTAAAGAAGAATCAATTTTTTCTTCAAAATCGTCAAATTCTTCAAGCATATAATCAAAAACAATTTTTGATGCACTTCTTTTCGTATCTAAATAGTACCAATCATAAATATTTGAACTTTTTAATCCTGTTGCATGATGATCTAACAATTGTAACTTTATATTAAAACCGTCTTTTTTTAATTTATTTATATTCTTATCTAAATCTTTTGATTCATTTAGTGTTAAATTAAGATCAGTTATAAAAATCAGAATCTCTTCTTCTTTATAATTTATAATTGTATTAAGTATCTTTTTTATACTTGATTTGACTTCCATTCCATAATTAGCATTTAAAAAAAGTCCATCACTAAAATATTTTTGAGTAATTAATTGACAACTATATCCATCTAAATCAGTATGAGATAAATGAAAAAACTTCATACTGCTATATCTTTTAACGTTAATTCTTCTAAAAATAAATTTATTTTTCCTTGAAGGTTATTTAATAAGGGCCAAACTGTACAGGCATTTCCAATATCAGAAGGACAAGAACCAACAGAAGGAGAACACTCAAATACCGAAGGTACCCTTTCTTCAGCAACCGTAGTAATTTCTAAAATTGTAATTTCATCATACGGTTTTTTTAAAACAAAACCTCCATTAACACCTCTATGAGATGTAACAATATTATTCTTTGCAAGGTTTTGCATAATTTTTGCTAAAAAAGATTTAGGAATATTTAACTCACGAGATAATACATCTACATTTTGTGGGCTATTACTTTTTGCAATTGATATTAAAGAAAGTAAAGCATATTCACTTTTTTTTGTAAGTAACATATATTTCCTATTTTTTTTACAGTATTTTACTAGAAGATTTATTAAAATTAATTATTTTTATTAATTAATTTTCTTTTTTTTATATAAATTAAAAAAAAAGGTTGCAAAACAAGCTTGCAACCTTTTTTAAATAATTATAAAAGTAATTATTTAGCTCTGATTCCTAAATCTGCAACTAATGCAAGAAACTTTGTATAATCAGTTTTTCTTAAATATTTAAGAAGTCTTTTTCTTTTTCCAACCATTTTTAAAAGACCTAATCTTGATGAATGATCTTTTTTATTTGTTTTTAAGTGCTCTGTTAATACTTTAATTTGTTCTGTTAAAATAGCAATTTGAACTTCTGATGAACCAGTGTCCTTGTCATCTCTTCTGTGTTTAGCAATAATATCTGCTTTTACGTCCTGATCTAAAGCCATAATGACCTCCTAATAGGTATAATAATCTCATTTGTTTTCAAATGGAGGAGAATTATATATAAAAGAAGTTTAAAGCTTGTTTAAGTAATATATCAATAAATATAAAGGAAACTAATGTATAACTACAGATTAGAAAAAGGCTTATCTTATAAACTATTTATGCTCTTATCATTTTCTATCTTCGCAGCCATAATGTATCAAGGGCACGTAAAAGATGAAAGAATTTACACTATATTATTAATATGTTCACTCTTGTTATGTGCATTTCAATTTGCATCTATTATATATGTTTTTATAGTAAAAAGAGTGCTATTACTTAACATTAACGAAGAACTTATTTCTTGGGAATTTTATGATAATAAAAAACTTTTTAAAAAAAACTTTATTAAAATAAATGATATCAAGGATATAAAAACAGAAATAAATTATCTGACAGGAAATATTTATTCTACTTTTCAAATTACCTTTAAATTAAAAGATGATGATGAAGTTATTTTAACGGATGGATTAATGTATGATTTTGGATTAGAACAAGCACAAGATATTAGTAGAAACCTTTTAAAACATAACATTGGAGATGAAAAAGATGTAAGGTTTTCTAATATAATTAAAGAATTAGAAGTTGATATAACTAAAGAGCAAATCTTTACACATAAAATCTCAAAAAACAATGAGATTGTTGGAATTATTTCAAAGAATAAAGAAGAATTTTTAAGTTTAAGACTTCAAATTGAAAAAATATACTCAACTCATGAAATAGTAAAGAAAAATACTAATAGTGAATTTCTTCTAGAAGACGATTCAACTAATAGTTATATATATTTACGTTCAAACGTATTAGGATATATGGTTGAATTCAATAATGTAAGACAAAAAGAGAAATTAAAAATATTTAAAGACATGGGACGAAAAAAAATAAGTATTTTTTAATTTCTTAATATTTTTTGAGGATAAAATAAATTTTATCCTCCAGTTTCATAAAATGCTCTAGATGAAGTTTCAGTATCACCATCTTCTTCACTCCATTTATTCTTTTCTGGTTTATTAGCTAATACATCTTTTAGTATAGCAGCTGCCTTATCAATATCATTTTCTTGTATAGCTTCTTTAATACTTTGAGCATCCTCAAAATATAAACATGGAATTAAGACACCACTTGCTGTTAATCTAATTCTGTTACAAGTAGCACAAAAATCATCTTTATGAGGTTCAATAATTCCAAAAATATAACCATCATCAAGTTTGTAATCTTGAGAAGGAGAACTCCCTTCTCTTTCACATTGTTTAAAATTATATTTTTGTTTAATAATATCTTGAATTTCAGAAGAGTTTAAACCTTCTGCAATATCAGAAGCATGTTTATTTTCCATATATTCAATATATCTAACTGGATAATTTCTCTCTTTACAATATTCCAAAATGTCTATTAATTCGTTATCATTAACACCTTTCATAGGAACACAATTAACTTTTACTTTTAATCCAGCATCACTTGCAGCTTGAATACCTTTTAAAACAGTTTTTAATACATCTTTTTGTGCAATCTTTGCAGCGACATCATCTTTTAATGAATCAACTGAAACATTTATTCTTTTAAGACCGGCATCGGCTAATTTTTGCGCAGCTTTTGGAAGAAGATAAGCATTGGTTGTTAAAGCTAAATCAATATCTTCTTTATAATCTGCAATCATTTTTATAAATGTTTCTAAACCTTCTCTTAGTAAAGGTTCTCCTCCAGTTATTCTAACTTTCGTAATTCCGTCATCAATTGCCACTTTTACGAATTTAAATAGTTCTTCATATGTTAAAAGATTCTCTTTGGGAACCCATGAAAAAGGCTTCTCCGGCATACAATACTGACATCTAAAGTTACATCTTTCTGTAACCGAAACTCTTAGATAATCAACCTTTCTTCCATAACCATCAACTAACATTTTAACCTACTTAATAAAAAATTTCGTTAGCATATTATAAAATTCCTTAAACAAAAACTATTTCGAGGTGTGAAATCAATATACAAGATACTATTAAGTCTATAGATTTTTTTGATGAGTTGGATGATTGTCAGTTAAAACAATTAACATCATTTTCCAGTGTTATTGCTTATCCTAATAAGTCTATCCTATTTTACGAGAGTGAATCAAACAAACATATACTATTTTTAGTTTCCGGTCTTTTAAAAATTTATAAATTAGATAAGTTTGATAATGAAATATTTTTATATCATGTTTATAAAAATTCATTAATTTCTGAATTAACTCAACTTGATGATAAATCAATTTACTGTTTTTCTAATGCGGAATGTACTGAAGACTCTATTGTGCTATCAATAGATTTTCAAAAATTTAAAGAGTTTTTTATAGATAAAAGTATTCTAACAATGAAACTTATGAATACTTTATTACACAAAACACATCAACTACAATCTATTGTAAACAGAGAACTAGTTTTTGACGCAACTGCAAAAGTTGCTTTTATGTTAGATGAAGACTTAGAAATGTTCAATAAGCTAAAAAGACAAGAAGTTTCATTTATGCTACATATTCAGCCAGAAACCTTATCAAGAGTATTAAAAAGATTGACAAGGAACGGTTGTATAGAAATTAATGACGGAAAAATAAAAATATTAAAAAAAGAGATGTTGACATCTACTTTCAGAGGAGTTGGAGTATGAGTGTAAATACTATAAGATCAAAAATTCAGATTATAGGTGCATTCTTTGTAATACTAATGTTACTAATATTATTAACGACAATATATTTAAATGCTAAAAATAAAAAAGATGCACTTACTATAAATATAGTAGCTAAAGAAAGAATGTTAACCCAATTGATTTCAAAAAATATTTTTTATATTTATTATAATAACTTAAAAGATACAAATGAATTAGATTCAGCAACAAAAGAATTTATTTATAATCTTAACTCATTAAAATTAGGAAATAAGTTAATAGGTATAAAAAAAGCACCTACTCAAAATATCATTTCGCAAATTAATAAAGTTGAAACTTTATGGACTACTTTTTATGATAAAACAAAAGAATTTAAAAAACTAATTCTTATTGAAGAAAATAAACGTAATGAAGAAAATATAAAACAAATTGTTGATTTTATTTATAAAACAAATACTAATCTTCTTAAAGAAGTTGACAATTTGGTAACTATGTATACATTACATAGTGAGCATAAGAAAGAGTATATTAAATATTTACAGTATGGTTTTGGTTTTATGATAATACTTTTAATTTTATATAGTTTATCTATATTAAAATCTATGGAAAAAAATGCAAAAAAATTCTTTGAATATTCTAAAAAAGTAATTCAATCAGATGTAGATCATATTGAACCTATTAAAATTGAAGCTGAAAGTGAGATACTTCAAGCTACTGACACTTTAAATTGTTTTATTAATAAAGTAAATTCTGCTGTATATGATTCAGCTGAAGCAATTGAACATTCAAGAAAAGCCTCAGTTAAGTTAGAAGAGATCACAGATCAATTTGATAAAGTTATAGATGAACTACATAATTCTGCTGATATATCGAAACAACTTAATAAAAGTGAGGACATGGTTATTGAATCTACAGAAGATCTTATAAATTCTACAGAAAAACTTCAAAACCTTAAAAAAGAATTAGATAAATTAATACTTAGCTGTAAAAACAGCTAAGTATTATATTTTATTTAATACTTCTACACATATATTATTCTTTAAATCTATCTTAGGAAGAAAATAAAAATCAAGATGCTTAATTACCAAGAAAGTTCTCTAAGCATCGATAAGTATACCTTTTGTAGAAATATGTAAATTAGCTAACTAATTTCGCAATAAAGGTAAAAAAATGCATGACTTTAAAGTCTTTATAGTACTTACTGTATAATACTTTATATCATACTTTATTTTAATAAAGAAATTAAAATAAAATATTTATTAAGGAATATTTATATATGAGAATTAGGAAATAATATGGGTAAGGTATATTTAACAGGAGCAGGTCCTGGAGATATTGAATTAATGACTTTAAAAGCAGCTAGAGTTGTAAAAGAAGCAGATATTTTAATTTATGATAGGTTAGCTAATCCAGATATTTTAGATATGGCAAGACAGAATTGCGAGATGATATATGTTGGGAAACAAGATGGTAAACACTCCGTACCTCAAGATGACATAAATGAAATTATTTATCAAGCTGCTTTAAAATACGAAAATGTTGTAAGACTCAAAGGTGGAGATCCTTTCGTATTTGGACGAGGTGGGGAAGAAGCAATATATCTTTATGAAAGAGATATTAAGTTTGAAATTATACCAGGAATAACATCATCAGTTTCAGTTCCGGCATATGCTGGTATTCCAGTTACTCATAGAGGGATAACTACGTCTTTTAGAGTGGTTACTGGTCATGAAAGTCCAAATAAGAAAATTTCTCAAATTGAATGGCAAACATTTTTAAATGATGAAACAATAGTCTTTTTGATGGGCTTTCATAATATTAAGTTAATTACAAATAAGCTTATTTCACTTGGTAAAGCAAAAGATTACCCATGTGCAGTAATTTCAAGAGGCTCTACTCCTGAACAAAAAGTTGTAGTATCCACTTTAGAAAACATCACTAAAGATTCAAAAGGATTATTAACTCCTGCAATTATTGTTGTTGGAGAAGTAGTTAAACTAAGAGAAAAAGTTAAGTGGTTTAACTAAACTACTTAATACTCTATTTAATTTTACTTCTTCCAGTCCTTAATATAACTTTGAGCTTCTTTGTCTAAGAAATTCATTCTTTCTTTTCCTTTTGGCATAGATTTTCTGTACTCCTTCATAGTTTTTAAAAAGTCTACAATTGAATCAGGGATAATTGAATTAAGCCAAATTCTTAATTGCTTTGCCATTGCAGGAGATGTTCCAGATGTTGAAATGGCAATAGTTAGATCACCTTTTTTTATATAAGAAGGAAAAATAAAGTCACAATATTTTGGTAAGTCTACACAATTACATAAACAATTATACTTTCTAGATTCATTGTATATAGATTCTTGTACATTTAAATCATCAACCGCAGCAATTACAATATCAAAACCTTTTATATCTCCTTCTTCATATGTCTTCGTATTATTTATTAATGAATGTTTTTTGATTAATTCTTTTATTTGACTATTATAATCTTTAGAAATCAAGACAATATTATTAGTAAACTCGAGTAAATGTTGTAGTTTCTCTAAAGCTACATATCCTCCACCAACTATTAATATTCTTTTTTCATCAAACTTTATAAACGCAGGGAAATAAGACATAATTATCCTCAATGGTTAAATACAACTATTTTATCTAAAATAAATAAATTTCAAAGTTAGAAGTAATTTAATTATCTTAAAAGCATTAGAAACAAATATATTATATTAGTATAGTAGCTTTAAAAATAACTTTATGACATATAAATTTTAAAAAACAACAATTAAATTCAAAAAATTGCAAAAAAAATGAAATTGCTATTTAAATGCTACTTTTCAAGTATACAATTATTTTTGAAAACTAAAAAAAGGATTTAAACATGAAAATTTTAAAAACTGCCTCTTTAAGTGTTGCTGCTTTGGCTTTAGCAACAACTCTTTCATCGGCTGATACATTAGACTCAATTAAAAGTAAAGGTGTTCTTAGTTGTGGTGTTTCTACGGGTATTGCTGGTTTTTCTGCTACTAATTCAAGTGGTGAGTGGAAAGGTATAGATGTAGATGGTTGTAAAGCTGTTGCTTCTGCTGTTTTTGGAGATCCTTCTAAAGTAAAATATGTACCATTAACTGCAAAAGAAAGATTTACAGCACTTCAAAGTGGTGAGATTGATGTATTATTTAGAGCAACTACGTGGACTGCAACTAGAGATACTTCTTTAGGTTTAAACTTCGCAGGTGTAAACTACTATGATGGGCAAGGTTTCTTAGTTTCTAAAGATATTGGTGTTAAATCTGCACTAGAGTTAGATGGAGCTACAGTTTGTATTCAAGCTGGAACAACAACTGAGTTAAACTTAACTGATTACTTCAAAGCCAACAAAATGACATATAAGCCTATTACTTATGATACATCTGGACAAACAATTGAAGGATTTAAATCAGGAAGATGTGATGTTGTAACTTCTGATGCATCACAATTATATGGTTTAGTATTAAAAGTTAAAGATCCAAGTAAAGTAACTGTACTTCCTGAAATTATTTCTAAAGAGCCATTAGGACCAGTTGTAAGACAAGGTGATGATAAATGGTTTAATATTGTAAAATGGTCACATATTGCTATGTTAAATGCGGAAGAAATGGGTGTGACTTCAAAAAATGTTGACTCTTTGATGAGTAGTAAAAATCCTGGAATCAAAAGATTATTAGGTACTTCAGGAGAAGCTGGCAAAAACTTAGGTTTAGATGCTAAATGGGCTTACAATATTATTAAAAATGTAGGTAACTATGGTGAGTCATTTAAAAGAAATGTAGGTCAAGACTCTCCACTTAAAATTGATAGAGGTATTAATAAACTTTGGAATAAAGGTGGACTTCAATACGGGGCTCCTATTAGATAATAAAGTATCTTGCAATATACGTATTTAATAGAAAAAAAGGGGGAAGTAATTCTCCCTTTTTTAATGAGAAGGTAAAAAAATGAAAAAAAATAAAAAAGCTCAAGCCTCGGTTGCTTTTTATAACAACCCTGAAAATAGAGCAGTTATCTATCAAGTGCTAGCACTAGTATTTATCTTTTTTGTAGCATATTTTGTACTTAATAATATGTTTACAAATATTGAAAAACGTGGGATTAATACAGGATTTGATTTTTTAGGTTCGGAAGCCGGATTTGGAATTTTGCAATCTTTAATTGAATATGATGAATCAGATTCACATGGAAAAGTTTTTATTGTTGGATTATTAAACACAATATTAGTATCCGTAATTGGTATTTTCTTTGCATCTATCATTGGTCTTTTAGTTGGTATTGGAAGGCTTTCATCAAACTGGATGGTTTCTAAACTTTGTATGGTTTATGTCGAAACCTTTAGAAATATACCTATTCTTCTACAAATTCTTTTTTGGTATAATGTTGTATTAGCCTCACTACCCAGCCCAAGACAAAGTATGTCTTTCTTTGATTCAATTTTCTTTAATAATCGTGGTTTATATATTCCAAGACCTATTTTAGAAAGTGGATTTATTTCAGTTGTTATTGCTTTTATTTTAGCAATAATTGCAGTAATTTTTTTATCAAAGTGGGCAAATAAGAAACATGACGAAACAGGTCAAGAGTTTCCTGTATTTTGGGTTTCATTAGTTATTTTAATTGCTTCACCACTATTAGTATATTTCGTAAGTGGTTCGCCAGCAAGTTTAGAATATGCAGTTTTAAAAGGTTTTAATTTTAGAGGTGGTTGGACATTAATTCCAGAACTTCTAGCTCTTGCTTTTGCACTTAGTATATATACAGCTACATATATAGCAGAAGCAGTTAGAGCAGGTATAGAAGCAGTTCCAGTTGGGCAAAAAGAAGCTGCAAATGCATTGGGATTAAAAGAACACATTATTTTAAAAAAAGTTGTTCTTCCTCAAGCACTTAGAGTTATTATTCCGCCAGTTATTAATCAATACCTTAACTTGGTTAAAAACTCATCTTTAGCTACTGCTATTGGTTATCCTGAACTTGTAACAATTTTCTCGGGAACTTCTTTAAACCAAGTTGGACAAGCTATAGAAATTATTTTGATGACAATGGCAGTTTATTTAACACTTAGTATTATAATTTCAATGCTTATGAATTACCTTAATGCACGTATGCAAATAAAGGAGAGATAAGATGGCTATTTACGAAAAGTTAGAAGCTAGAGAAGCTCCTTCAAGTATTAAAGGTCCTATTCACTGGATAAAAGAAAACTTATTTTCTTCAATAATGAGTTCTATATTAACTATAATATCATTATATTTTATCTACATAACAATCCCTCCTTTATTGGATTGGATGATTTTTGATGCAACTTGGAGTGGAACAAAAGAAGAGATTACAAAAGAAGGAGCTAGATGGATTTTTATTTTTGAAAAATTCAATCAGTTTATTTATGGTTTCTATCCAGAAGAGTTATACTGGAGACCAAATTTAGCATTAGCAATTTTCTTTGTTTATGTAATATTGTTTAGAAAATTAAATAGTGTAAAAATCAAGGCATTTATAATAATCTCATTTCCTATTATTACATTTATTCTTGTTTCAGGAGGATTTGGATTAGAACACGTTGAAACAGAAAAATGGGGTGGTTTACTACTTACTATTATTGTTGCGTCTGTTGGTATTGTTGCATCTTTTCCTATAGGAATATTATTTGCACTAGGTCGTCAATCTCACATGCCTATAATTAAAACAATAAGTGTAATGTATATTGAATTTATTAGAGGTGTACCTCTAATTACACTTCTTTTTATGTCCTCAGTTATTTTACCTCTGTTTTTTCCTGAAGGAATGGATTTTGATAAATTATTAAGAGCATTAATTGGTATTACACTTTTCCAAGCAGCATATATAGCTGAAGTTGTTCGTGGTGGATTACAAGCAATTCCAAAAGGCCAATATGAAGCAGCTGATGCAATTGGATTAACTTATTGGAAAAAAATGGGTTTAATTATTTTACCTCAAGCTTTAAAAATATCTATACCTAATATTGTTGGGTCATTTATCTCTTTATTCAAAGATACTACCCTAATATTAATTATTGGTTTATTTGATATTTTAGCAATGGTTACGTTAACAAATAGTGATACAAACTGGCTAGGTTTTGAAACTGAAGGTTATGTTTTTGTTACAATGATTTATTGGGTAATTTGTTTTAGTATGTCTAAATATGCTAAGTCAATAGAAAATCGATTTAATACAAATAATAGATAGAAAATAAATAGGAAAAACTATGAGCGAATTAGATTATATGATAGAAATGAATACTGTTAATAAATGGTATGGTGACTTTCACGTACTTAAAAATGTAAATTTAAAAGTAAAAAAAGGTGAAAGAGTTGTAATTTGTGGTCCTTCTGGTTCTGGTAAATCTACTACTATTAGATGTATGAATAGACTTGAAGGTTTCCAAGAAGGAGAAATTTTTATAAATGGTTTAGAATTAACTGAAGATGTAAAGAGAATTAGGGAAGTTAGGACACATGTTGGTATGGTATTTCAACATTTTAACCTCTTCCCTCATCTTTCAATTTTGGAAAATCTAATCTTAGCCCCTACTTGGGTTTCAAATAAACCAAGAAAAGAAGCAATCAAAACTGCTATGCATTACTTAGAAAGAGTAAAAATTGCAGACCAAGCAGATAAATATCCAAATCAATTATCAGGTGGACAACAACAAAGAGTTGCAATTGCTAGATGTTTATGTAGTGATCCTGAAATTATGTTATTTGATGAGCCTACAGCAGCACTAGATCCTGAAATGATTGGGGAAGTACTAGATGTTATGACTGAACTTGCAAATGACGGAATTACTATGGTTTGTGTAACTCATGAAATGGGATTTGCAAAAAAAGTTGCAGATAGAGTTATCTTTATGGATGCTGGGCAGATTGTTGAAGAAAATACTCCTATAGAATTTTTTGAGAATCCTCAGTCTGATAGGTTAAAACTTTTCTTAGAACAAATCTTAGATCACTAAATAATATGGACTAAAATTGAATTTCAATTTTAGTCCAAGTTTTTAAATTTATCAATCTTTTTATATCTGATATTTTTCTCACACTTTTTTATTCTAGAATTAATACTACTCTATTACAAAGGATAAATATTGACTAATAGCATATTTGACATATTCAAAATTGGAATAGGACCTTCAAGTTCTCATACTGTTGGACCAATGATTATTGCTAATAAATTTATTGATTTGTTAAAAGAAAAAAAGCTTATCTCATCTATACACAATTTAAATATTAATCTTTACGGTTCTTTAGCTGCCACAGGAATAGGACATGCTACTGATAAAGCAGTTTTAGTTGGCCTACTTGGATTTAATCCAATATCTGTAGATACTGAAAGAGTAGATGAAAATATAGAAAGAATCAAAAAAAATAAAAAAATTAATTTACTTCAAGAATATGAAGTAAACTTTGATTATGACAATGATTTAATATTAAATATTAACAAATATTTACCATATCACTCGAATGGAATAAAAATAAGTGTGTATGACAATAATGATATAAAATTACTTGAAAAAACTTATTACTCAATTGGAGGAGGCTTCGTAATTTGTGAAGATGACATAAATAATGAAGAATCAAATAATAATGATATAAAAATACCATACCCTTTTTCTAATGCTATGGAACTAATTCAATTATGTGAAAAATACAATTTAAAAATATCTGAACTAGTAATGCAAAATGAAAAAGCATTTAGAAGTGAAGATGATATAAAAAATAGACTAGATGAAATTTGGAATGTTATGCAAAAATGTGTTGAACAAGGTTGCAAAAAAAAGGGAACTATGCCTGGTGGATTAAAGGTAGAAAGACGTGCGCATCAATTATACGAAAAACTTAGCTCTAAACAAAACTATTCAATGGTAGATCCTTTAGAAGTTATGGATTGGATTGATCTTTATGCTCTTGCTGTTAATGAAGAAAATGCTTGTGGAGGAAGAGTAGTAACTGCTCCTACAAATGGTGCAGCTGGTATAATACCTGCAGTAATGCATTATATGGTGCGTTTTTTAAATAAATCACTTAATGAATTTGATAAAAACCATATTTATAACTTTTTATTAACTGCTGGAGCTATTGGAATGTTATATCAAAAAAATGCTTCTATTTCAGGAGCTGATGTAGGATGTCAAGGAGAAGTTGGTGTTGCATGTTCAATGGCAGCTGGTGCACTAGCTGAGTTTATGGGTGGTTCTATAAAACAAATTGAAAACGCTGCTGAAATTGGAATGGAGCATAACTTAGGTCTTACTTGTGATCCTATTGGTGGTTTAGTTCAAATACCTTGCATAGAAAGAAATGCTATGGCAGCTACAAAAGCTATTAATGCAGCAAGAATGGCACTAAACGGTGATGGAGAACATTTTGTATCATTAGATAGTGTAATTAAAACTATGTTCGTCACAGGTAAAGATATGATGAATCAATATAAAGAGACATCGCTTGGAGGATTAGCTGTAAATGCCGTAGAGTGTTAGTAAAATAAGATTAATAAATTATGGTAAAAGAGATATTTAAATATATTTCTTATTTTTAATATTCTTGCAAATATATTTTAGTTATCCATTTTTTTTACAAAAACAGTTCCTTCTTCTGTTCCATCTGTTTCATATAAATCTATATTGTTATCTACATCTTGAGTAACAAAGAGTATTTTATTATCAAAAACCGTATGTATTTTAAAGTAAATATCTTTTTTTGTATTTCTAAAGGATTTTATCATATGAGTTCCTTCTTTTGTGCCATTAGTTATAAATATCTCTCCTTTCTCAGGAACAAAATGTACTAACTTTTCACCTATAGAAGCTAAAAAACTTGGATAATATACTAAAGGTTGGTCATTAATTACTTTTATTTCATAATTAATTTCATTCATTTTAAAAAGACTACCGTATCTTGTTATATATAAATAAGGTTTTGCAAAATATGCAAACCTGCTACTACCTATACTAATACCTTTTAATACTCTTTTTAAATTTCTATTATTTTGGTCTATAGTATAAATTTTTAATCCGCTCATACTAGGATATAATATTACATACAAATTGTACTTAGTCATATGAAAACTAAATTTATCTAAGCCTTTTTTCAGTAGATAAGTACCATCTTCCGTTCCGTCACTTGACCATATTTCATTATTTACACTTAGGTAAATATTATTTTTAAATATGATTTCATTAGTAATTACATTATTAAAATCTTTTATGATACTAAATTTTTCGTCACAATTATTAAGAATTAAACGAGATCTTTCCACATATAAAAATTCTTTTGAATCTTTTAATATATAATTATTATTTGAGCTTGCAATATTAATGCAATTTTCTATAATACTAGAGTAAGGTATATCATTTTTAAATAATCCTTTTTGTCCTTTCGAATCAATAAAATTATATTCGTAAGATAAAACAGCGGTGTTAAAGATTATACTGATAAAAAGAATAGCTAATGTTTTCATTTCTTATCCTTTACTATAATATTATAATAAAGTATACTGAATAATTATAAAATAATTATTTTATGTATTGAATTAATATTTTTTTATAAGAAATATCTGCATTAAATGCTGTAATAATAGATTTTAATAATTTAAAGCCAATACTTTTAAAGTATTGGCTTTAATAAAATAATTAAAAAATAATGCTTTCAAATGGTATATCTAAGCTTTTTGAAACTGCTTCATTAGTTAATTTTCCATCATAAGTATTTAGTCCATTTAATAAATGTTTATCTTCAGCTAGTGCTTTTTCTAAACCTTTATTTGCAATATTTAAACCATGTCTCAATGTTGTAGCTGTTAATGCCAATGTTGAAGTTAAAGAGACAGCTCCTGGCATGTTTGCAACACAATAATGTAATACGTCATTTACTACATAAGTAGGATTATCATGATATGTTGCTTTTGAAGTTTCAAAACAACCACCTTGATCAATAGCAACATCAACTACAACAGAATTTTTCTTCATAAGCTTTAAATCATCTTTAGATATCAACTTTGGAGCAGCAGCTCCTGGAATTAAAACAGCACCAATTACTAAATCAGCTTCTTTAATAGATTTAACTATATTTGATCTATTTGAAAATAAAGTGGTAACTTTTGAACCAAAGATATCATCATAAAAAGCTAATCTTGAAGCAGAAATATCAAGTACTGTTACATTTGCTCCTAAACCTACTGCCATTTTACAAGCATTTAGTCCAACAATTCCTCCACCTATTATAGTAACATTACCTCTTTGAACTCCAGGAACACCACCTAAAAGTACTCCTCTACCCCCAAAAGGCTTTTCTAAATATTTTGCACCCTCTTGAGTTGCCAGTCTTCCTGCTATTTCACTCATTGGAGTTAAACAAGGTAATCCACCTTCATGGCTAGTAATTGTTTCATATGCTACTGCTTTTACTTTTTTTGCTAATAAAGCTTGTGCTTGTGGTTTATCTGCTGCTATATGTAAATAGGTATATAAAATTTGTCCTTCATGAAAAAAGTCATACTCTTCTGGTAATGGTTCTTTAACTTTTACAATCATTTCACTGTCATCAAAAAGCTTTTGTTTATCTTCTACAATAATTGCTCCAACTTTTTCATAATCTTCATTTTCAAAACCTGCACCAATTCCAGCATCTTTTTCAACAAAAACAGTATGACCATTTTTAACATATGCATCAACACAATCTGGCGTTAAACCTACTCTATATTCATGAACTTTAATTTCTTTTACTAAACCAATTTTCATATTACTCTCCGCATTTATTTAATTTAATTAAATTATATCATATTTTTTCTATATTTTATTTAATTTAACTAAATTAAATATAGAAATTTTAATTTTATTAAATTTAATCTACTTTTAGTTAAACTTGCATATACAAATAAAAGGTTTTTCATGGAAAATAGTGTAGACGTTGGTACAAAAATTAAAGAATTAAGAACTATTAAAAATATGAGTGCTAAAGACTTAGCATTAAACGCAAAAATTTCAGTAGGAATGTTATCGCAACTTGAAAATGGATCAACGCAAGGTTCAGTTGAAACATTAAGAAAGATAGCTAGGGTTCTAAATACCACTTTAGCTGAACTTTTTACAGATAACGATAATGTTAATATTCAATCTTCTACTGATAATTCAATTTATGTAGTAAGAAAAGATGAAAGAAAAAAAATATCTTTTCCAGATCCTTTATATAATTGTGAGCTATTAGTACCTGATTTACAAGGAGATATAGAATTTGTATTAGTAAACTTAGAACCAAATAGAGTTACTGATGAGATTATACCTCACACAAAAGGTGGAGAAGAGTGCAATTTCGTTTTAAAAGGTCAAATAGTTGTTACTTTAAACAATAAAGAAATAATATTAAAAAAAGGTGACTGTATTAGATTTAATCCAGAAATCCCTCATAAGATTGAAAATAGAAGCTTAAAAAAAGCTTCTTATGTATCTGCAATAACACCAGTATCATTTTAATAATAGAATAGTAATAAAACTATTCTATCATTTCAAAGGCTTCATTTATATTAGTGGCTTTTTGCGCTGCAATTAAGTATATAGCAGCATTTAATTTAGCTAACCTTTCTAAGTCGTCACTAGGATCTTTTATCATATTTAAAGACTCTTCAAGTGATATTTTTTTTCCATTTTTTTTATATTTTATACCAAAATATTCAGGATCAACAATATTCTCTTTGATTACTCCATCTTTACAGATCCAATACTTAGCTTTTTTAAAAATCTCAGGAGAACCTTCATTTCCTTTTACTATTAGCAAATTTTTATATCTATCATTAAACAAATTAAAATACTTCTCTACATAAGGTCTATGAAACGCTGAATTAATTGCAAATTCTGATTTGGCAGGATTTAAAAGTTTTTCTACTGTATTAAATGCAGTTCTTAAACCAAGGATATTTCTAAGCTTTGTTAAATCACTTAACTCTTTAAAATATTTAGCTCTGTCAAAATAATAAACATTATCTCCAAAATCAATGTTATTATGTAATTGTTTAATAGTTATACCTTTTTTAGCTGGCTGTAACTCGTCTCCACTTACTATTAAATTTAAATTGAATTTTTTTAAGTATTTTGATACTATTGGTAACAAATATGGAGATTCTGATTTTCCATCAAATGCGTAACCTAATTCTAATGAGTTTTTTATTTCCTGTGTTTTTACATATTTATTACATGTTTTTAATGTAGCTTTTAGCTCTTCATTAGTCTCTAACCTTACTCTCCAACCCAATAAAAAGGCACTTATTTGTTCAGTCGGAACTTGTTGAGTTAAAATTAATTCAATCGCATCTTCTACTTCAGATGGACTTAATTCCCTATTAGATTTTGGACCAGTTCCTACTGCTTTTATATAGTTAAAAAATTTCATAATGCATCTCTCTTAATTAAAAATAAATTATCATTTACGAGTTCATTTATATACTATAAGCTCGTAAATCAAGTGTATTGTGCCATATTTAAGACTATTATTGTCTTATTTTAAGCTTAATTTAATTGACTAGAGTCAAAGATTATGTTTTTACAAAGTGATAAAATTGTTATTGAATTTCAAACAAGGAGAAATATATGGCACTTTCGAGAAGAGATTTTCTTAAAAGTTCAGCAGCAGCTTCTGCAGCGGCGGCAGTAGGTATGAATGTACCTTCTAGTCTTCAAGCAGCAGCAAAGAATGCTGAAGGTGGCTGGAGATGGGACAAGTCAGCTTGTAGATTCTGTGGTACAGGTTGTGGTATCATGCTTGCTACTAAGAATGGTAAAATTGTTGCAGTTAAGGGTGATCCAGCTGCCCCTGTAAATAGAGGTCTGAACTGTATTAAAGGATACTTTAATGCAAAAATTATGTATGGTGCTGATAGATTAAAACAACCATTATTAAGATTAAATGCAAAAGGTGAATTTGCTAAAGATGGTAAATTTACTCCTGTTTCTTGGAAAAGAGCATTTGACGAAATGGAAGTTAATATTAGAAAAGCTTTAAAACATGGTGGGCCTGAGTCTGTTGGTGTATTTAGTTCTGGACAATATACTATTATGGAAGGTTATGCAGCTCAAAAGATGATGAAGGGTGGATTTAGATCTAATGCCTTTGATCCAAATGCAAGACACTGTATGGCATCTGCTGTTGTTGGTTTTTACCAAACATTTGGTGTTGATGAACCTTCAGGATGTTATGATGATATCGAGTTAACTGATTCAGTTGTTACTTGGGGATCAAACATGGCAGAAATGCACCCAATTTTATGGTCAAGAGTTACTGATAGAAAACTTTCTGATCCTAAAAATGTGAAAATTGTTAACTTATCTACTTATAGACATAGAACTTCAGATTTAGCTGATGTTGAGATTATTTTTAAACCTAATTCAGATACTGCTTTATGGAACTATATTGCAAGAGAAATTGTTTATAACAATCCAGAAGTAATTGATTGGGATTTTATTAAAGAACATATTGTATTTGCTGCATCTCCTGTAAACATGGGTTACGGATTAAGAAGATGGGGTGAAAAATCTTTAACTCCTCAAAGACCTGACGGTTCTGCTGGTAAATACTCAGCAAAAGAAATGGAAACAATCAACCAAGAGATGGTGCATACAGTATCTGAAGGTGAAGGTCCTGCTCTAGCACCATATGGTTATAAAACTGGTGATAAAATGATTAATAAACCAGCTGGTTTAAAACACTGGGAAATTTCTTTTGAAGACTACAAAAAATCTCTAGAGCCATATACCCCTGAATACGTAACAAAGATTTCTAAAGGTAACCCTGACGAAACTGATGAAGAATTTATGAAAAAAATTAAATTCTTAGCTAGTTTATATATTGAAAAATCAAGAAAAATAGTTTCTTTCTGGACTATGGGTATGAACCAACATACTAGAGGTACTTGGTGTAATACATTAGCTTATAACGTTCACTTTTTAGTAAACAAACAAGCACATCCAGGTTCTGGTGCATTTTCATTAACAGGTCAACCATCTGCTTGTGGTACTGCGAGAGAAGTTGGAACATTTTCACATAGATTACCAGCTGATATGATGGTAAAAAATCCAAAACATAGAAAAATTGTTGAAGATTCTTGGAAAGTACCTCATGGTACAATCAATCCAGTTGGAAATCAACATATTATGAAAATTCATAGAGATATTGAAGACGGAATTATTAAGTTTGCATGGGTAAATGTTTGTAACCCTTATCAAGATTCTGCGTCTGCATCTCACTGGATTAAAGCAGCTAGAAAAATGGATAACTTTATTGTAACTTCTGATGGATATCCAGGTATTTCTGCAAAAGTTTCTGACCTAATTTTACCATCTGCAATGATGTTTGAAAAATGGGGAGCTTATGGTAATGCCGAAAGAAGAACTCAACACTGGAGACAGCAAGTAGAACCTATAGGTGATGCAATGTCTGATATGTGGCAATGGGTTGAACTTTCAAAAAGATTTACAGTTAAAGATTTATGGGGTGAATATACTTTAATAAATGGTAAGAAATTACCAAATGTTATTGCTGATGCTAAAAAAATGGGATATACAGAAGATACAACTATGTTTGAAATCTTATATGCTAATGATAAAGCTAAGAAATTTAAATTATCTCAAGATGATCCAATTCAAGCTGGTTTTGATAATACTGATGGATCTGGAGATTCTAGAAATGTAGTTGGTTCTGACGGTAAAGTATTTAAAGGATATGGATTCTTCTTACAAAAATATTTATTTGAAGAGTATGCTGACTTTACAAGAGGTCATGCTCATGATTTAGCTTATTTTGATACTTATCATAAAGTAAGAGGATTAAGATGGCCAGTTGTAGATGGTAAAGAGACTCAATGGAGATTTAATACTAAATATGACCCATATGCTAAAAAAGCAAGCCCTAATAGTGATTTTGCATTCTATGGTAAATTAGCTAAAGCATTATCTCAAGGTGACTTAAAGGGTGTTAAAGATAAAAATAAAAAATCTTTAAAAAACAAAGCTAAAATCTTTGCTAGACCATATATGGATTATCCAGAAATGCCAAATGAAGAGTACCCAGTATGGTTATCAACTGGTAGAGTTTTAGAACACTGGCATTCAGGAACAATGACTATGAGAGTTCCAGAATTATATAGAGCTGTTCCTGAAGCATTATGTTACATGCATCCAGCTGATGCTAAAAAATATGGTGTAACTCAAGGACAACTTTGTTGGGTTGAATCTAGAAGAGGAAAAGTTAAAGCAAGAGTTGAAACTAGAGGTAGAAATAGACCTTCTAAAGGACTAGTGTTTGTACCATGGTTTGATGAGAAAGTATTTATTAACAAAGTTTGTTTAGATGCTACTTGTCCACAGTCAAAGCAGACAGACTTTAAAAAGTGTGCAGTAAAAATTTATAAAGCGTAAATTTAAGTAAGGTAAATTGGTAATGAGAAAAAATTATATTTATATTATAAATAACATTATCAATTTATATAAGTAGGGAGATTGTTTTGAGTAATAAACTTCCTGAAATGAGTCAAAAAGAGTTAGCTAGAAGAAACTTCTTTTTAAAAGGAGCTAGAACTATTGGTCTAGCATCTTTAGGAGCATTAATGTGGAGTGCATATGTTGATGAAGTTACAGCTTCTTCACTTGTGTTACGACCACCTGGTGCTTTAAAAGAGGATGATTTTTTAGCAGCTTGTATTAAGTGTGGTATGTGTGGAGAAGCCTGTCCATTTGATACATTACGCTTAGCAAAACCAGGTGATAATAAGCCTTTAGGTACTCCTTTTTTTATACCAAGAGAAGTGCCATGTTACATGTGTCCTGATATTCCTTGTGTTCCTGTATGTCCTACAGGAGCATTAGATCAGAACAGTGTCACAACGGAAGGCGAATTAGATATAAATCTCGCAGAAATGGGTGTTGCAGTTGTTGATCATGATAATTGTATTGCGTATTGGGGTATTCAATGTGATGCTTGTTATAGAGCATGTCCTCTTCTAGGAGAGGCTATTACTATTGAATATACCAAGAATTTAAGAACAGGTAAACATACACTTATGAAACCAATCGTTCATGCTGATGCGTGTACTGGTTGCGGATTATGTGAACAAGCTTGTGTAACGGAAAAAGCAGCAATTTTTGTACTTCCTAGAGAAGTAGCTTTAGGTAAAGCTGGAGATTACTATATCAAAGGCTGGGATAAGAATGATGAAAAGAGATTAGAGAATGCTAAAGAGATCACTACTACTACAGAAATTAGTAAAAGAGATCCGATTGATTCTTTAAATGATCTAGATGGATTATTAGATGATTAAGAAATATAAATATCTAATTCTTCGAAGATTTACTCAAATAGCTATAATGTTTTTATACACTATTGCTAATATTTGGGGAATAAATATCCTAATGGGTAATCTAAGTTCATCACTTCTTCTTGGAGTAGTTCCATTAAGTGATCCTTATGCCGTGTTACAAATGTTTTTTGCAGGAGCCGTTCTAACAATTGATGTAATTGTTGGAGCATTAATTATTATTATGTTCTATGCAATATTTGGAGGACGAATTTTTTGTTCTTGGGTATGTCCAGTAAATCTTATTACAGATTTATCTAATTACCTAAGAAGAAAATTGGAATTTAACAAAATTCAAAGAAGACAACCTGCAAGTAGAAAGATTAGATATTGGGTTATAGTTATAAGTTTGATAATTTCGTTTATACTTGGAATTACAGCTTTTGAATTTATATCTCCAATATCTATGATTCATAGAGGTATTATATTTGGGCTAGGCCTTGGATGGGCTGCTATACTTGTAATATTTCTTTTTGACTTGTTTGTTTTAAAAAATGGCTGGTGTGGTCATATATGTCCTCTAGGTGGATTTTATTCCCTTATAGGAAAATATAGTTTAATAAGAGTTCATCATAACGTAGATAACTGCACAGAATGTATGAAATGTAAAGAAGTTTGTCCAGAGGACCAAGTACTTTTCATGATAACTAAAGAGTCACTTCCTGTTTTAAATGGTGAGTGTACTAATTGTGCTAGATGTATCGAAGAGTGTGATGATGATGCTCTTAATTTTTCAATAAAGAAATTAAAGATAGGAGAAAAAAATGAAAATAACTAAATTAGCTTTAGGATTATTAACTGTTGCTTTACTTTTCGTAGTTGGTGAAGCTGCTACAGAAACAAGTAAAAAAACAGTTACTGAAGAATCTTTAGGTTTAAGACATACTGATATCTATTCAGAAACAAAAGAGACTCATGGTGATAAAACAGAATATGGTGTAAATCCAGCAGGAACATCAAAAAGATTTGTTAGAGCATATCAAGATGCTCCACCAATGATTCCTCACGATTTAGAAGGTTTATTACCAATTACAATTGATAATAATGCGTGTGTGGGCTGTCATGATCCTGCAGTTGCTCCAGCTATGGGTGCAACTCCTATTCCAAAGTCTCATTATATTGACTTTAGACCAAAGCATACTTATGATGGTAAAACATTTACTAATGTTATTGATAATATGAAAAATGAAATTGTTGAAATTGTTGAAAATCCAACTTTAACAGGTGCTAGATTTAACTGTTCACAATGTCATGCTCCACAAACAACTGGAAAATTAGCTGTTGAAAGTACTTTCGAAGCAAATTATACAAGAGAAGATGGTTCAACTAAATCAACTTGGGATGAAGTTATCTTAGACAATTTAAATACACTAGAATAATAATGGAACGAAGAGAGCTTTTTAGCTCTCTTGCTTCTTCTTTTAAGAAAGAAGAACAAGAGAATATTTCTAAAAAAAGTCAAATAAGACCTCCATATTTTAAAGAAGAATCTGATTTTCATAAAGAATGCATAAATTGTGATGGAAAATGTAGCAATTTTTGTGAAGAACATATTATAATTATTAGTGAAGATAAAACCCCTTATCTTGATTTTACAAATTCTGGTTGTACTTATTGTGATGAGTGCGCTAATGCTTGTGAATATGATGTTTTAACTCTTGATAATAAAAAGAATATCAATACTAAAGTCACTATTGATATAGTAAAATGTTTAAGTTGGAATCAAACAATGTGTTTTTCATGTAAAGACCCATGTTTGGATGATGCTATTGAGTTTTTAGGAATGTTTAGACCTGAAATTATATCTGATAAATGTACATCTTGCGGATTTTGTGAGAAGATGTGTCCCACACAAGCAATTAAAATAGAAGTTAAAAATACAGAATAATGAATTTTTCTTGAATCAAATCAATGAAAAAAGTTTAAAAAAAATATATTATTATAAAGTAAATAAATAAGGAGATTTATATGAATGTTTCAAGTATCGTAGTACAAACACTTCCAGAAAATATTAATGAAGTTATAGAAAATTTAAAAAACAGTGGAGTTTGTGACTACCATTTACATGATGAAATCGGAAGAATAATAGTAACTATAGAAGGCGAAGGTGTTGCTGAAGAGTTAAAGAAATTAAAAGTAATTGAAGCAATTCCTCACGTACTTAGTGCTGATATGCAAATGGCTTACAGCGAAGATGAATTAGATGATCATATTGAAGTATTAGAAAATGCTGATATGGTTCCACATATGTTACATGATGACGATTTAAAACCTGAAGACGTAATTTATAATGGAGACTTAAAGAAAAAGAATTTAGAAGGTTTTGCAAGACAATTTGATAAAACTGGAAAGAAATCTTAAAATTTAATAATTAAATTAAATAATCTACAAAATATTCACAAAAAACAGTAGAATAAATCTATGAAAAAATTTATTCTACTATTAAGCTTATTATCTCTTACAAACCTATTTTCTGTACAATCAAATGTAAAAGCAGTATATGCAATTGGTATATTTGACATCAACGGAAATGGAGAAAATGTTCAGAATTTAAGAAAAACAGAATTTGATTACAATGGAACGTGTTATACAAAAATATTTATAGTTGGTTCTTATTTTAATATTAAACCAACTGTAAACATAAAAAATTCAATTGGACATTTTCAAAGTTCTAAATCTATATATAATTCAAGAAAAATCAAAATAGGAGAAGTACTTCTATTTAAACATCAAAACGTTACAAATGGCTATATTACAGTTAAATTTAAAAACAAAATTTACGATTCAAAAGTTTTCGTAAAATAATACTTTTTTTATTATAAATGATTATTTGCTAAACTAGCAATATCATATATTAATCTTGAAACTGATTTTTTCCCTATATCATTTATGTCATATTTAGGATTAAACTCAGCAAAATCAACAAGCTTAACTTTTCTCTTGTACGTGTTAAAAATATATTTTAATACTTCATATACTAAAACTAAATCAATACCCCTTGAAGCAGGTGAAGATACTGCTGGTACTTGATAAGAATAAAAACAATCTGTATCAATTGTTATATAAATATTCTCTTGGGTTTTTAAAAACTTATCTATTTTATTCTTTATTTTTTTCAAGTTAGATATTATAAAATTTGTATCATATATAAATTTCACATTAAGCTCTTTTGCTTTTTTAAATAATGCTTGAGTATTTGAAGCTTCTGAAACGCCTAAACATAAATATGAAAAATTTGTTTTATCTTGTTTACATAAACTTGAACATTGTGCAAAGGGAGTTCCAGAAGTTCCTAATTTATTAAATCTTAAATCAAAGTGAGCGTCAAAATTAATAATTGCTATATCTTCTTTTTTATTTAAGAAATCATGTAAGCCCATAAAAGATGCATATGCAATTTCATGACCTCCTCCTATGACAATTGGAAAATGTTTTTTTTCTAATAGGTTTTTTATATGTTTAGCTAAAAGCTTTTGTGATTTATCTAAATCTTCACTTGCTATAATTTTTCCTGCATCATAAAGTTTTCTATTTTTTAAGTGATAAGCAAAACTACCCATAGCTTTTTTTAATTCGTCACTTCCTTTTGAACTACCAACTCTTCCTTTATTTCTTTTTACTCCAAGATCACAATCAAAGCCTAAAAATGCAATTCCTTCTTTTTTATTATATGGGTAATCTAAATTTTTTATCTTTTCATGCCATCTTTTTCCAAACTTTTTATCCTCTTTATCAACTCTACCTAACCATAATGATTTATCCATTTTTTTATACATTTACGATTTCTCCATTTTGTACACTATAATGTAATGAATTTGGTAAATATGAACAAACCAAATCTCTTGGATGAGTTATGTCCCAAACACAAAAATCTGCATCAAATCCAATTTCTAAACTTCCTTTACAGTTTTCTAATCCTAAAGCAGCAGCTGCATTTTTTGTAACAGATAAAAAAACTTCATTGACATTTAGAGAAAATATAACTGCACTCATATTCATCATTAATTGTAAAGAACAAAGGGCTGAAGTTCCTGGATTTAAATCTGTTGCTATTGCAATTGGAACTTTGTATTTTCTAAATAATTCAATAGGAGGCATTTTAGTCTCTCTTAAAAAATAATATGCTCCAGGTAGTAAAACTGCAACAGTGTTATTTTCTGACATTTTTTTTATACTTAATTCATTAATATACTCTAAATGATCTACACTTAAAGCTTTAAATTCACAAGCAAGATCAGTAGCACCCATTGATGAAAATTGTTCTGCGTGAAGTTTAACATTTAAGCCTAAACTTTTTGCCTTTTCAAAAACTCGTCTTGTTTGTTCTACGCTAAATGCTAAATGTTCACAATAAGCATCAACGCAAGTTACTAAACCTAAGTTATTAACCTCATCTAACATTTCATTACAAATATAATCGATATAAGCATCGCTTTTATTTTTATACTCTATTGGTACTGCGTGAGCACCTAAAAAAGTTTTTTCTATATGAACGGGATAATTTTCTTCAAGTTTCTTCGCAATATTTAACATTTTTATCTCTGATTTTGTATCAAGTCCATATCCAGTTTTGATTTCTAAAGTTGTAACTCCATCTTTTATTAAGGCTTCTAATCGTTTTGCCGAATTTTTATATATTGATTCAAAAGATTCACTTCTTGTACTTTTTATACTTGAGGCTATTCCTCCTCCATCTTTTGCAATTTGTTCGTAAGAGATGCCATTTAATCTTTTTTCAAATTCACTTGCCCTATTCCCACCGTAAATAAGGTGAGTATGACAATCTATTAAAGAAGCAGTTATTAATCTATTCTCCACATCAAATATTTTATTTGCATTTAAATCATAAAATTTTTCCATTTTATCAATTTTTGCAATTTTTTTATTTTTTACTGCAATAAAACTATTTTCATGTACTGTAATTTCGTTATTCTCATTAATTAATACTATTCTTGCATTTATCCAAATCTTCTCAAATTCTTCCATTTTTACTCTTTTTTTAAACTATTAATTTATTAATTGTATTGACAATTAACTTAATTGTATATATAATTGTAACATAAAAAAATATAAAAGGTAATTTTATGAATAATAAAAGAGTAATAAAAGCACATACAGGTACAAATATAAAAGCAAAATCTTGGTTAACAGAAGCACCATTAAGAATGCTTATGAATAATCTTGATCCTGATGTAGCAGAACGACCTGAAGACTTAGTTGTTTATGGTGGTATTGGAAAAGCTGCAAGAAACTGGGAATGTTTTGACAAAATTGTAGAAGTTTTAGAGAGACTAGAAGCAGATGAAACTCTTTTAGTACAATCTGGTAAGCCAGTTGGCGTATTTAAAACACATGAAAATGCTCCAAGAGTTTTAATAGCCAATTCAAATATAGTTCCATATAAAGCTACCTGGGATACATTTAATGAACTTGATAAAAAAGGTTTAATGATGTATGGACAAATGACAGCAGGTTCTTGGATATATATAGGCTCTCAAGGAATTGTACAAGGAACTTATGAAACATTTGTATCTATGGGTAAAAAGCATTTTGAAGGAAATCTTAGTGGAAAGTGGATTTTAACAGGTGGACTTGGAGGTATGGGTGGAGCTCAAACACTAGCTTCAACAATGGCAGGCGCTTCTATGCTTGCAGTTGAGTGTGATGAAACTAGAATTGATAAAAGAATAGAGACAGGTTATTGTGATTACAAAGCATATTCTTTAGAAGAGGCTCTTAATATAATTAAAAAATCTATTGAAGATAATAAAGCTGTTTCAGTTGGACTTCTTGGAAATGCAGCAGAGATTTTTCCACAAATTTTAGAAAATGGATATTTACCAGATGCAGTTACGGATCAAACATCTGCACATGATCCTTTAAATGGATACTTGCCTATTGGTTGGGATTTGGAACATGTAAAAGAAGTAAGAGTATCTAATCCAAATTTAGTAGTTCGTGAAGCAAAAAAATCAATGGCTATACAAGTAAAGGCTATGTTAGGATTCCATAAAAAAGGTATTCCAACTTTTGATTATGGAAATAATATCAGACAAATGGCCTTTGAAACAGGAGTTGAAAATGCATTTGACTTTAAAGGTTTTGTTCCTTTATATATTAGAGATCTATTTTGTGAAGGTATTGGACCATTTAGATGGGCTGCTTTATCAGGAGATAAAGAAGATATCTATAAAACTGATGCAAAAATGAAAGAATTATTTCCAGATAATAAAGCTTTACATAACTGGCTTGACCAAGCTAAAGAAAAGATTCACTTCCAAGGTTTACCTGCAAGAATTTGTTGGATAGGAGCAGGTGACAGAGCTAAAGCTGGACTTGCTTTTAATGAGATGGTTAAAAGTGGCGAGTTAAAAGCCCCTATTGTTATAGGACGTGATCACTTAGACTCAGGTTCAGTTACATCTCCTAATAGAGAAACTGAAGGGATGATTGATGGTAGTGATGTGGTATCTGATTGGCCACTATTAAATGCTTTACTTAATACAGCCAGTGGTGCGACTTGGGTATCATTACACCATGGTGGAGGAGTTGGTATGGGATTTTCTCAACATAGTGGAGTTGTAATTGTAGCAGACGGAACAGCAGAAGCAAAAAAAAGACTTAAGAATGTTCTAACTAATGATCCAGCTACTGGTGTTATGAGACATGCTGATGCTGGTTATGATATAGCAATAAATAAATCAAAAGAACAAAACCTAGACTTACCAATGATAAAGGATAACTAAAATGTTTAACTTACATATTATTCCAGGAAAACTAACTCTTCAAGATTTAAGAAGAGTTAATAATGAACAAACATTTATTACTTTAGATGAAAGTGCAAAAGAGAAAATTAGAAAATCAAATGAAACAATTCTAAATATTTTAGAAGAGGATCGCACAGTTTATGGAGTAAATACTGGATTTGGCCTACTAGCAAATACAAAAATAGCTAAAGAAGACTTAGAAGATTTGCAAAGAAGAATTGTCTTATCTCATAGTGCTGGTATGGGCGAATATATATCTAATGATTCAGTTAGATTAATGATAACATTGAAGATCAACTCTTTAACCTTAGGTTATTCAGGTATTAGACTTAAAGTAATTGAAGCACTTATAAATTTAATAAATAATGAGGTATACCCTTGTGTACCTAAAAAAGGTTCAGTAGGTGCTAGTGGAGATTTAGCACCACTTGCTCATATGAGTGCTATTTTATTAGGTTATGGATATGTAAACTACAAAGGTGAGATTCTAAAAGCAAGAGAAGGTCTTAAAAAAGCTGGTATGGAACCAATTGTTTTAGGAGCAAAAGAAGGACTAGCTTTATTAAATGGAACTCAACTTTCTACGACTTTTTCACTTGAAGGTTTATTTTTAGCTGAAGATTTGTTTGCTTCTGCAATAGTTATAGGTTCTATGTGCGTTGAAGCAGTATTAGGAAGCAGAGCACCATTTGATAATAGGGTTCACGCTATTAGAGGTCATCAAGGACAAATAGACGCAGCAGCAATGTATCGTGATTTATTAGAACAGACAAGTCAAATATCTCAATCTCATAAAGATTGTACAAGAGTACAAGATCCTTATTCTATTAGATGTCAACCTCAAGTTATGGGTGCTTGTTTAACACAAATAAGAAATAGTGCAGAAACCTTACTTATTGAATCTAATGGAGTAACAGATAATCCACTTATTTTTGTAGATGAACAAGAGGTAATATCTGGTGGTAATTTCCATGCTGAACCTATTGCTTTTGCTAGTGATAATCTTGCTCTTGCAATTTCAGAGATTGGAGCATTAAGTGAAAGAAGAATGGCTTTATTAGTTGATAAACATTTAAGTCAATTACCTCCATTTTTAGTAAATAACGGGGGAATTAACTCAGGGTTCATGATAGCACAAGTAACATCAGCTGCACTTGCAAGTGAAAATAAAGCTTTAGCGCATCCAAGTAGTGTTGATTCACTTCCTACATCTGCTAATCAAGAAGATCATGTATCAATGGCAACATATGCTGGAAGAAGACTTAAAGACATGGCAGAAAATACTGCTGGTATTTTAGGAATTGAACTTCTTGCAACTGCACAAGGTATGGATTTTAGACAACCAAATAAATCAACTAAAAAAATAGAAGAAACAAAAAAAATATTAAGAGAAAAAGTATCTTTTTATGAAGAAGATAGATATTTTACAGATGATATAGAAGAAGCTATAAGTATAGTTAGATCTGGGGTGTACAATAAATACGTAGACAAGAAACTAATACCAAGCTTTTAATATATAACTAAAGATGGCATTTTGCCATTTTTAGATAATATTCAAATATTAACTACAAGGGAAGAAATGAAGCAAGCACTATTTAAAGATATAAAAGATTTTATTAAAGAACAAATAGAAAATAAAGTTTATCTTCCTGATGACAAGATTCCAACAGAGATGGAACTTTGTAAACAATTTAATACAAGTAGACCAACTGTCAACAAAGCCTTAAGTGAACTAGTACTTGAAGGAGTTGTAGTTAGATTTGCTAGATCTGGAACTTTTGTGACCCATCAAAAAGCTCAAACTTCAATCTTAGATTTAAAAAATATTGCAGATGAAATAAATCAAAGAGGAAATATTTATACAAATGAATTAATATACTTAGAAGAGGTAAAAGCAAATATAGAAATTGCCAAAGTATTAAATATTGTAAAAGATCAAAAAATATATGTATCTCAAATGGTGCATAAAGAAAATGATGTTCCAGTGCGTTATGATATAAGATATATAAAACCTCAAATTGCACCAGAATATATCAATCAAAATTTTAAAAAACAAACACCTAGTGAGTATTTACAAAAAACATGTCCTGTACAAAAAGTTGATAATACTATTGAAGCTACACTTGTTAAAGATTCTATTCGTAAATATTTAGATATTTCTAAAGAAGAACCATGTTTATTAATTTCAAGAATTGTAATATCAAATGATGAAGTAGCTAGCTATTCAAAACTTTATTACCCAAGTTCTAGATATAAATTGAACTCTATTTTAGAATCATCTTCTAAAAATTTTGTATAAAAAAAGGTACGAATTTTTTCTTACCTTTTTTTAATTACATATATTTTTTTAATACATCAGGAACTATTATAGGTCCATCTTTAAATCTAATTTTTGCTCGTCTTGATTGGGACTCTTTTGTATGTAAAATTTTTGTTCCATAATTTCTTAAGGTTTGTGGAACTTTACAGTTTTTACTATTTGAACACTTTATGGAACATGGAAAACAATATGAGTGCTTCGTGTTCCAAATATAAGAGGTTGTGAAACGGTTAAAATGAGCCAATAAATTGCCCGTAGGGTTATTTATTG
>JAAETO010000345.1 GCA_024228275.1 Arcobacter sp. | reverse complement strand
TGCACAAGCAGAACAAACCCCACTACCACTATCCATAGAAATATAATCCCATTGACAAATGTTACACACTCTTTCGTTATCTTCTTTTGAAAATATTATGTCGCTTACTTTCATAGTTTTAGTTATTTTTAAGTTGCTCGTTTAGCTTCATGTATTCTTTCCAAACTTCCTGAAATGTTCCTTTCATCTGGAATACCTTTTCTCCTTTATTAGTTCTTTCTCTACTTATTTTTTTCTTGATCTTCATAGTTAATATATTTTGCCATTAGTTGTAAAGTCGTAATCATTAGCTTCAATAGAATCTATTACTGCTTCATCAGAGATGCAGTATTCCCATTCGCAATTTAAAGATTTCAATATAGAGCTTTCTATATGCTTTTCTATACTACTTTCGTAATCTAATTGTTCCACCAATTGTTCAATTACTTCATCTTCTTTGTTGTTACTTTGTATTTCATTGTATTTTTCTACATAACTTTTAGCTTCATTTAAGATGAAATGAAAATATGTTTTCTCTCTTATTATGTTTTCACACACCTCAAATAATTCACTTTTGATATTTATGTTTACACTATATCCTCTGTCAAGATTAAATTCAAGTAGTTCTATGTTGTAAAAATCCTTTAGATTATACTGAATAAATTCCCACCAATTCATATCTTCTACATTTATGTATCTATAATTCTCAATTACTTTATCTTGAGTTTGTTCATCTAGTTCCTCGAACTTATAAACTTTTATTTCTATTGTTTTCATAATTAAAATGGTGTATTAGTATCATCTTTTGTTGTATATATTGGTAAAGAAGTTAAAGATTTTAATATCTCTACATTCGTTCTTTTATCTTCCTCATACTTTATATTAAGTTGATCGTATAAATAATCTATTTTAGTTTCTATTCTTTTTTGCGACTCTAAAATTTCTTTTACATCTTTAGATAATGGTTTCAATTTTTTACTTATATATTTACGCGTTGATTTTGATTCTTCTGTTACATGATTACAAGTTTTATTACCTCGTATTGTGATATGTTCATCAGTTTTATCAAGTCGTTTGTAAATAGCTTTTATAATTAATTCTTCAATATCTTTAATTAATTTTTTTATTTTATTATCAATGTAGTTTATTACAAATTGCTTAAATGTTTCTTTGTTTTTCATATTAATTGTTTTTTATTGTTGTTTACTTGTTTAGCTAAGCTAGATATTAATTCATCTTTACTTGCTAAATCTTTTCCTTGTTGTGTAATAATTCTTCTTAACCTATAAATCTCGTTATTGTTTATTTGGTTAAGTTCTTCAAGTTCTTTTAATGTTAATTTTCTCATAATTCTTGATTATTTGTATAAATGCAATGTCTCATATAATCATAATCAATATATTCGCATTTAGAATATTCTGTTTTTTCTGGGTGATAAATTTTTAATTCTGGTTTCATAGTTGATATATTAAGTTGTTTAAAAGGGGGGAAAATTCCCCCCATAGATATAAACTAAATTAATTAAGGTTTGATAATTTATAAATCCCTTGTTTAATATCTTCCTCTAGATCTTTTTTGCTTTTATTAGTTCCTAAAAATACTTTTAGGTAACGAAGTGTTGTAGCTGAATAGTCCCACGAATTTTTGTCAAGGGTTATTTTATTCGTGTTTCTGTTTTGCTTAGCTATAATCGTTCTATAAGATTTGAAAATATTATATTTATCGGTGCTTATCATAAATTGATTTGCAACAGGGTTTCCACTTCGTGGACTTTGTAAATTTGTTATTTGTGTTGTCATATTATTTTATTTAGTTGATTATCCATATATATAATTTGGTTTTCCAGAATTTTGCAATACTACTGCATTGTAATAATTTTGAATTTCCATTATCAATAATTCGTGTTTTATTATATCCTTTTCCCACATTTGAAAATTTTCTTGAGGTGTTATTGTTCTTTCATATTGCTCAAACGAGTTTTTAAAGTGTCCATTTTCAATATCATATATTAAATCATCATGATTTTGAAAAAAACAATCTCTTTGAATAATTAGATTATCATATTCCTCATCAAATGTATCATTTGATTTATTTGAATAACAAACTGAACAGAAGTCCATTAATTTTGTTATTAGTTTTTCATACTTTTTTAATAATTGTTTTTCATTCATATTATTATAATTTTTTAATTAATTTGTTTACTTCTTCTTTTATTTCTCTTATAGAAACTTCGCTTTGTGCGTACATTACATAAATTTTATGTAGATCATCTTCAGAAACATTTTTAAAATCATTAAAGTAATTTTGATAAATGTTTATTATTGTCATTATTTTTTCTTTAGTCATATCGTTTTAATTTAGTGTTTATTTACTTGCAATTTACAATTAATTTGTGACACTACAAAATAAAACATACTTGATTTTACTCATTTACCTTTATTTTCTTAATATTCAGATAATTAAATACTTTTTTTTGCTCAATTAATTTAGTTCAATATGAAATGGGGCAGTAATAAAAGAGGGTTTCCCCTTCTTTGAATCTTCTGGAACTTTGGACCAACGAACAAAGGGAGGAAGGAAGGCAGACAAAAAGGCAGGACAAAAGGGCAGAATTTTTGCCAAAAAAAGTCAAGGGTTGAGCAGATTGGGTAGGGGCGGGGGCTAATTTTTTTTGACTTTTGCAGAGCAGACGGCACGAGCATTTGTATATATTATCCAACACCTCTAATCGTCTAATAAAATTTTGTACCTTTGCGTATGCCGTGGCATTTAGAAATACACAACCGCATACAGTTGGGTTTTGCTTTAGGATGGTCATACTTTTC
>JAAETO010000344.1 GCA_024228275.1 Arcobacter sp. | reverse complement strand
TTTATTGTTACAAATATACAAAAAAAATGATATGATTTTCTTTTTTTGAACTTGATAAAACAATTTATAATAAAATGAATATCAAAAGATGCAATCCAATTTGTATCAAATGAATTTATTTTTTAAAACTTAACATATCATTGCAAAATATTTTTTATTTTTCATGTCTCGGCTTGGTTGTTTTTACGAAGCCGGATACAAATTCAAATTCTTGTCCGCCAATTTTTTAGGAGGATTATCCGCCATCTTGTTGGGAGGGCTTTATCTCCCATGTGCGGAGATGCCCTCCAAAGAGACTGGCGGGTAAAATAGCCATATTTTATTTTTCATATAAAAATTTTATAATAGGTTTATTAGTTGCTTTATTTTTTTTATTGACTTATATAAAGATGGTGAATAGAATAACTATCCCAACAAAATCCTTAACTCAATCGATATAAAGGGAAATAATTACCATTTTCATTTAGCCTTGCTCCTGATAAATTAACTAACTCATTATAAATCTCCTGATTAACTATGTAGTGCCAAGTTCTATACATAAACCTTGAGGAAGAAAAACCTGATTTAAATCTAAAAAGTGGATCTTCATCACTGCCACCAACACCACCACCAAGATGCAAATAATCCAATTTTAATTCATTTCCGATTAGGCGAGCTTCGTCAATTATCAACTTCATTGGTGCATCTTTAATAAACTCTTCCTTTGTTCCAGCTAGGTGATATTGCATGATTTTATTAGTGATGGTAAATATTGCTCCGGCAGAAATTTGATTATCTTTTCTAGCTAGTAATAATTTTGTTTCAAAGCACCTATTTTTTAAAAACTGGAAAAAGTAATTCTTATTAAAAAAATAATCTTGCTTTGCATTAACTCTTATCATAGTATCGTAGTATATTTTTATAAAATCCTCTATATCTTCATCTGTAGTTGCAACAAGAACATCAAATCCCTTTCTTCTTAATTGATTAATTTCTGATCTATTAGATTTCCTGTATAGTTTTCTCTGCTCATCAGGACAAATACTTAAATCTATCGCTACAGTTTTATTAATATCTTCAACTTTTCCAAAATTATTGAATAGCTGTATACCATTAATGATTGGATGAAGGCTAGAAAATACTGAAACAATACAATTTTCATTTAGATAAGTGTTAAATTGATTTTGAAAATATGTAATATGCTCTTTAGACACATTTTCAAAACTTTTGTTACTAATTGGACCACAATATCCATATACCGAAGTAAAATCAAAATAATTAGTATCATTTATTCTTCTGCTCAGGAAGGGAAAAGCAATAAAATCATCATCAAAAGATGCAACAAAAAGTATAGGAGCAAACTTTTGCTCAATTCCATGATAGCATGAAGTATGATAAAAATCATACTGTTTACTTTTCATTATAAATTTAGACCATAATTTATCATTTTGATTTAAAATATAAAATTTATTCATAAGACTATTACATTTAGGAACTTAATATAGGAATGATATTTAAATATAAACTTCAAAATTTCCATTGTAATTCTGGATACTTTTTGTCAAAATACAGATTAGCTTCTTCAAATTTTTCAAGAATATGTTTAGGTATAATATCCTCGTGAGGTTTAACTTTTAAATTCGATTCCGACGTAATTTTTATCTCCTCACCATTTATTTTTACTTTGTTTTGTAATTCTTCTACAACACCCATATAATTATCGCAAAACTTTTCATATGAAATTACAATTTTATTTGAATCTGAGATATCTTGAAGCTGTTTATTATATTCATAATTTAGAAATTTAACTTGACCTATAACCTGATAATAAGGGTTTTTATTTTTTATAAATCTATATTGATGTGGTTTTATAGAAGACCATTTTTCAATAGAACCATACATTTTTGTTCTTAATTTTAGAATAGAATATGCGTTTTGAAATAAATTTCTAGATATATGAATAAATATAGTTTTCGGCATTTTTTCTATAGTTTTCTTAGCATGAAAACCAAATAAAAATGACTTAAAAAGTATTGGAGTTCCAAACATTAAGTTTAATTGGTAAATTATTTCACTTAAGTCCTTCCAATTAATTTTGTGATTTTTATTGTAAGTTTGTTGCAACATATCTTTATATCCAAGTATATTAAGCCAAAACCGACCAAATTCATGCGGCTCTGTTATAACCTCAGTCCTTCCAAATGTTGACATAAGATTTGACTGATATTTTTCATTTAGTAATTTTTTACTTAAGACAACTCCAAATAAAGGGACATTATAAAATGCTGCAATAAGATTATTTATATACCCAATATTAGTTAAGGATACTATAGTTTGTGACAGAAGAGTAGTGCCTGATCTAGGAGCACCTATTATGTGAATGCTTACTTTATCTTGCTTATTATCAACAAATAGTTTCTTATGCTCTTCCAATAAATTCTTATTTAATATTTTAATTACTTTTTCAAATGGATCAATTAAATGTTCAGACAATTTTAATCCTCTAAATTATTACCATGAAATGGAACTTTCAAATTAACTCCATCTTTATCAACATCTTTTTTACTTACTATTTTGCTAAAAGTTAATAAAATGATTTTTATATCAATAAAAAAACCTGAGTTATCGACATACCAAACATCATATTCAAATTGTTTCTTCCAACTTAAAGTGTTCCTTCCATTTACTTGAGCCCAACCAGTTAAACCTGGTCTAACTTTATGTCTTCTGTTCTGTTCTTCTGTATAGTACTTAAGATATTCAATTTTTAACGGACGTGGTCCTACTAAACTCATATCTCCCTTAAAAATATTTAGTAGTTGCGGTAACTCATCTAATGAACTTTTCCTCAGAAACTTACCAATTTTTGTTATCCGAATTTCATTTGATAATAAATTACCTAAATAATCTTTTTTTTCATTCATTGTTTTAAATTTGAGAAGTTTAAATATATTTTCATCTCGTCCTGGTCGTTTCTGTACAAAAAAGGATTTTCCTCGATTTGTGAAAAAAAGTATAAGGAATATAAAAATGAGTAAAGGAGATAACAATAATATTAATGAGGATGATATAACAACATCAAAAATACGTTTTACTATTAGAGAAAGCAAAATCAATTTGTAGACAAAGATTTAAGGTGTTCCAAATATTTTTTTGCCAAAATTTCTCTATCAAAATGTTCTTTAGCAAATCTATAACCATTTTCGCCCTGCCTTAATAATTCAGAAGGACTATCCAAATAAAGTCTTATCTTTAATTCAAAATCATCTGGATTTTCTGGTTCAACATAGATACCAGCATCAGCTTTTTCAATTAATTCACGAGAAACACCGTCAATTGCCATTAAAATAGGTTTTTTGCAAGACATGTAATCAAATGTTTTATTTGAATAAACTGTTTTAAATGTGTCATTTTTTAATAAAACAGAAGTTCCCATTTCTGAAGCCAAAATAAACTTAATAACTTCAATTTTGGGAACAGGATCAAAAAATTTAACGTTACTTAAATTCATTTCATTAGCTTTCTGCATCAATTTTATTTTTTGCATTCCTGTTCCAACCAAAACAAATAAAACATTAGTATTTCTAAGCCTACTTGCTGTATCTAAAACTTGATTTAAACCATTAGCCACACCATGAGCACCAACATAAGTTATAACAAATTTTCCATCCATCCCATTTTTCTTTCTAAATTTTATTTTATCAAATGATGAAAATAATTTTTCAGAGATAGAGAAATCAGCTGCATTTGGAATCATTATGAGTTTATTTTCAGAAATACCTTTTTTGATATTTAATATTCTATAAAAAGCTGGTGTTAAGACATTAATTATTTTTGCTTTACGGTAAATAAAATTTTCAAACCAGAAAGCAAAACGAATAATATACTTATTTGTAATAATACCTGTATCAATAGCAGACTCAGGCCATAAGTCCCTAACTTCAAACACGATAGGTGTTTTATTAAATATTTTAATCAAATATGCCACAATTCCAACGAATAACGGAGGACTTGTAGCTAGGATTACATCATGTTTTTTTTTTA
Organism: Arcobacter sp.; assembly: GCA_024228275.1. Classification (GTDB taxonomy): domain Bacteria; phylum Campylobacterota; class Campylobacteria; order Campylobacterales; family Arcobacteraceae; genus Halarcobacter. The sequence goes on along the minus strand of JAAETO010000344.1, from coordinate 7 downwards.
TTTTAAA
>JAAETO010000343.1 GCA_024228275.1 Arcobacter sp. | reverse complement strand
TAAATTCAAATTATATTTTTAGTTCTTTAGGTGTTGGGGGCTTTAGTATATATACTAGTTTTGCAATTGTTTTCCCAAGTATGTGGTATAGTACTATTAACTATGGGCGTAAGCAGAAAATCTTAGCGAGATTTTTTTTATTATTTGCTAGTATTTCGGTTTTCCTTTCAGCATTTACTTTTGCATCAATTATTATGATAATAAGTTTCATTATAATAGTATTAAAGGAGTACTTTGTCGGCACTATAAATAAAAAAATTATTTATACAATATTTATTTCTTTTCTTTTGATAACAATAGCTCCTTTTTTATATGCAAAATTTATTTCAAATTTTGATGATAATATATTCAGATTTATGTGGAATAAATTTGAAAATATATTTTTATCAACCACTTCTTCAGGAAGTATTATAATTGGTGATGAAACAAATAGGTTTTATTGGTTAATTACTGAACTTAGTAGATTTTTAGATTCACCGATTTTAGGATATTATTCTTTTACATCAGATGCAAATCTTCCCATATTCTTTCATAGTTCGTTCAGTAATTTTTTAGTTATTTTTGGTGTTCCGTTTGCTTTTCTTTGGTTTTTAATACTTTATAAATTGTTTAAGGCAAATTATGATCAATCTAATAATAGCTATCATAAATTCGGAATAAAAATTACAGTACTATTTTTTATCTTTGGTGGTCTTCTTAATCCAATATGGAATAATCCTGTAGTTTTTGCAAGTGTAATTTCCTTTTTGGTGTTTCCTAAAAGAGTAAAATAAATTTTTAACATAATTGTTGAATTTGAAACGCTAAGAGTCCTTTTCGTCCCCAAAAAACAAAAATGATACTTTATGTCAAATAGAGAAAAAATTTTTCGAATTACAACTACTCCCATATCATTACGGTTGTTATTGAAAGGGCAATTAACTTTTATTAATAAACATCTTGATGTTTTAGCAATCTCCAGTTTCGGAGAAGACTTAGAACTAGTAAAAAAACAAGGTATAAAAACTAAAGCAGTTGAAATGACACGTACAATTTCACCTATTAAGGATGTTGTTGCTATAATTAAAATGTTTCTAATACTTAAAAAAGAAAAACCATTCATAGTTCACACACACACACCCAAAGCCGGTTTGGTTGGAATGCTTGCAGCAAAGTTTGCCTGTGTCCCAAATAAATTACATACGGTTGCCGGTTTACCTTTAATGGAAAGCGTTGGAATTAAGCATTCAATTTTAATTTTAGTTGAAAAAATTATTTACAAATTAGCCGATAG
>JAAETO010000342.1 GCA_024228275.1 Arcobacter sp. | reverse complement strand
GAATATTTGTTGAGAAAGGATTCTTATACTATTTCTGCCGATTACGGAATTGAATAATAAAATATATGAAGATTACCACAATATAAATCTCAGAAATTGGTTTAGATAGATAAATTGTGACAAAATTGACGACAAGATTCAAATGATGTACATGTTTTGTAAACAAACTAATATATTCGCTATTTTTAGTTAGTTGTTAAATTTGATCATCAAAAACAAGCAACAAATGGTCACTATGTGAAGATCTATTTTTCAAATCTAGTTTTTATAAATTTTCCTCGGTTAAGCCTTTTATAAATTCTGTATTTTTTAGCTGTTTATAATTATCTTAGAAATACTCATAAAAAAATATTGTATTTTTTGGGGGATTTAAAAAGTATTTTTCGGGTTCAATTAATATTTTATGCAATGCTGTAGATTTACCACCTTGATAATAAGTGAATATATTAAAATAAAATAATATCTTACTTAAACTTGGACCAGCAAACAATATCGTACTTGGATTATTAAATAAAATATCTTTTTCTGAAAATACCATTTCTAAATTAAATAAAATATTTTAGAAAATTTATAACAAGATATTATATATTTCACTTATTAAAAGTGAGGTTAAAATTTAAAATTATATTAAAATAAATTTATTCAAAGCACAATAAAATAAAGCTATCAAAAAGTATCAGATTCATTCATTATGAATAATAATATCATAATTTGACTTCATTTCGAGTATTGAATCTTATTCGGTAATAACACACAATTGAACATTACTCATTAATGCCCGCAAAAATCTAATATTTAAATTCCAATTGCTTTTACTGAAACGCTCATAATAATTACAATCAGCATGATTCAAATTTGAAATATCAAACACAAAAATTGCAAACATTTGCTCAAAGATTTCTTTACTGATGGCAAAGGCCCTATTATATGCGTTCATATTTTTAATCATAGTGTAATATGGAATAATTTCGTCGGACCCATTTGCACTAACATAATTTGCTCTAGTTTGATATTCCCTTCCATTTAGATAAAGCTTAATCTAGCTAATATCAAAATTTTTAAATACCAATGGATTTTTGTTTTTGTGACCTGTAATAATTTTAAAATAATTATAGATCTACAAAAATTACCTAAAAATGTCGCTTCATCTACCATAAAAACATAAAATCTTTTAACAAGGCCGGACACTATTAAATTTGGACTTTGATATTCCATACTTGATTTTTGAATACTCAAAGATTAAAAATTATAATCTGAATAAGGCATGATAAGCTTATTTTTCATTAATTATTCATTTTACATTTAATCCCTCTTCTCCGATATTAGTTAATACAATTTTTGATTGTCTTAATTCAGATTTAGTTATACAAATTTTATACTCTTTTAAATCATCTGCATCTTAAACTTTTATCCAATTTTAGCGACAAAGACGAAATTTCAATACAATATTTCCATTAGCAGGTAACAAATTTTCAATCCCAGTAAAACACGGAAGAATTACTTTCCCCATTAAATCCCATTAATGGCTGTTGACTAAATGTTTATGAGTCCATACTAAATCTTTAGATGCCGTTATGTCATCTGGTATTATCATTGAATCGTTATCAGGTATAATAAATCTGCTAGTGCTTTTCATCCACGAATTAAAAATTTCTGGTTCATAATTACATAAAAAGAGTACGAACATTGTATAGTTGTAATTATCATAACTCTTAATCATCTTTCCACCTGAATGAATTTCGGCATTTTGAATAACCGAATAGAGCGGATTATTACAAATAGTTACTAAACTATTCTCATTATCAGAAACTTGTTACAAATTTTCATCAAGAATACAAAAAGTTAAACGCATGTAAATTTGCTTTGGATCTATAAGTAAATCAGACCCAAGTGGAAATGATAACAGCACATCATCATCAACTACAATAGGTAATGAATTTGTTGTTGATATAACTTTTGAAATAATATTAAAAATCTTAATTATACCTGATTCAACTGATCGATCGATTTAATCTTACTTTTCGAGAATATGCCCGTAGTCTAAAACATTTACATTACAACTACGTACAGAATCAAAAGGTGAAAAATTCATCATTAACTCAATTAAATTGTTTTGCTTTAGGTCTTTTGTTACAACCTTTTAATGGCAACTTTTTTATCCTTTTAATATATTTCTTCTTTGACACCTTTAAATGCCGTCCTTTATTGCAACTCTTTATATCAATCTTAGAAATAGCTTTTGTGTTGTCTACTTTTTTGATAGTTTTCTTAAATTTCCTAAAATTTCCCATTAAAATCAAAAAATGAAATCTAGACGTAAGTAGAAATGACCCTTTCCTTTTATATGTTTCATTTGTTGATCAGAAACCCATATTTCAAGTTCGTTGATTGGTTGGTTATTTTTTAAAGGTTTAATATCATCCACTAAAATTCTCTCGAAATAAAAATCATGATTATTTATGGGGATTGATTTTAATATTTATCCTACAGATCCTGATACTTTTGAATTAGCTGATAAATTGCTACAAAAATAAAAGATTGATGACGCATTATTATCTTCAATTTTAAATTATTCTAAGCCTATTTCAGCAATCTTTATCCCTTTAACGTTATAAAATGTTTCATTTAATATAAATTTTGCACGTAAATTTTCTTAATTAAAATAAATAGCATTTAAAGTATGTAAATAGACAGATTTAATAGACATTTTAAAAAGGCAAGTTAAATGTTCTCATTAATTGACACTTATTATCTCGTCAAAATAGTAGTATTTTGATAATATTTGATTTTGATCGTCCTTTACTTTGTATGTAGTAGGCTGGGTTTGCAAAACTGAATCAATAATAAAAACAGAATCAGAAAATGAGGGCCTATATGATTTGCTAAATGGATTTTCTGGTAATATAATTCTAACGCGGTCTCCTTTTTTGTATTTAATAATATGATCTTTTGGTTACTCATCATATAAATTTCGATAAACCGAACTCATGTTAAAAACTGTAACCGCAATTGGCTCTATGCCAGTATTTTAATTCATTATTGCATTCAGACTCTTTTCAACTTTTGGTAAAATATCTACGTAGCGTTTTGTCTTGTTGTACTCCATCCATTGATATATTTTTCGTTTTATTCTTTTAATAGCGTTTTTTTATATTTTATATATTAGAAATTTTAAAATAATAATACCTGCAATTGAACATTTTATGGGTTTATTACAATATAAATGATTTATTTGCTTTTCCTTGAGTAATTTTTCAAAATTTGCTGCAAATTCGGTACCTTAGAGTAATAATATTTTATAAATCAGTAAGAAAAAACCATAATCCGTTCTCAAAGCATTTGGTTTTCTTTCTATCTCTATCAGCAATTATCCGAATGACTCTGAAACTATTTGAGCTGACTTATTTTTTAGTGCTCTTATCCAGACATATCGACTAAAAACATCACACACTATTAATAACTATTTTATTCCATTATTAGTTCTTGAAAATTCTTCCATCGATGCCAAATCACAACTCCATAAATCATCAATGCCAAAACTTGTAATTTTCCGTCTAGTAAATTTTCTTTTACCTATTCGAAATTTCGTATAAATGTCTTGTTTTGCTAGCCATTATTTTATATCTTTTAAATCCACGTTTTGAACTCCCTATTACTTGGCTATTTTAAGTAGCTTTTCAGGTGTGCTAAATGACTCAGGATTTTAGACTTAATAAAAATGTTTTTACAAAAATTCATCCAATTAATCCATAATTTTTATAAAATAAAAATCAAATCCGTAAATGTTAATAATTACCGAGAAACAAGATTTTTTATTATTGCGGTAAATTTTAATCAAGGTAAAATTGTTTCGCGCGGGGCTATCTTTTATCGAATTTTAGTTAAGGTTATTTTTTATGCTGGAATAAGCGG
>JAAETO010000341.1 GCA_024228275.1 Arcobacter sp. | reverse complement strand
AAGAGGCAACTCTTAAATACTTTTCATTTTGTTAAACCAGAATTCTTACAAAGTTATCTAGATGAATTTTGTTATAAGTTCAATAGAAGATACTTTGGTGAAGCATTGTTCAATAGGCTCTTAATTGCTGCTGTTTCTTACAAAAATGAATTTAGGTATGTATAAGGATAATCATATAAAATTAACATGGAAAATATTTATAATAAATTTATTGAACTTATAACACTATTTAATGAAAATGATGTTGAGTACATTTTAATAGGTGGCATGGCAATTAATCTGCACGGATTTTCTAGGAATACAGAAGATATTGATATCTTTGTAAACCCGACAAAAGAAAATATAAATAGATTTAGAAAATCGTTATTTGATGTATTCCAAGATAAGGATATTGAGGAAATTACAATTGAAGAACTTAATAAATATCCAATTATAAGATATGGAACTGAATATGGATTTTCTATTGATGTAATTACACAAATTGGTGAAAAGTTCTTTTTTAAGGATTTGAGTTACGATGTAAAAACTCTTGATGGAAAAGAAGTGAAATTCGCTGATTTAGAAACTCTTTACAAACTAAAGGAAAAGACTTATAGAGAAATTAACCAATTAGACTTAGAATTTATTAAATCTAAACTAGATAAAAATGCCAATTAAAAAATTCAATTCTTTTGAAGAAGCTTCTAAAGCCCTATGGGTGCTAGATCCTCAAGATGATTATTATAAAAAACTAAAAGATCTATACAATTTTTGGGGTAAAATATCTCACAGAAAGTGTACTAAAGGTATTCAAAAAATTAAATCTTACAATGATTTATTAAAATTACAGCAATGGGAATAGTAAAAGAAAAGTGAAAAGTAGAGAAGTAAGAAGTGAAAAGTAGAAATGTAAAACGTAATAAAGGATAAAGTGCTTGGTTAGTGGTTCTTGGTGAAAACAGATAACACAATGATTTTAAAAGAAGACTGGAAAAATAATAAAAGCTGTCATTCTGGTATGTTCAAAGCCAGTTTAACCACCATTTTGTTAGGAGGGGAATCTAGAAAAATGTTGTCATTCCGGACTCCGATTCGGAATCTATGCTCCAATTGAATATCAATTTTTATTATCACCAACTTCCTTTATAAACAATCACTTACAAATAATTAAATATAAAATTCTTTAATTATTTTTTGTAACTTTTCTAAAAACAAGAGATTTTGTACTATTATATAAAGTAAAGAATTATTAACTTATTCTTTTAAGTTTAATAAATTATTGAATTAGTTAATGAATCCTATTTTGTGTGATTCAATTGGCGAAGCTGAGTTTAAGAGATAGATTTAAGATCGGAGATATGAGCCTGTCCGCCAGTCTTTAAGGCGGGTATCAAGAAGAAAAAAGAGACTAAAAATATTT
>JAAETO010000340.1 GCA_024228275.1 Arcobacter sp. | reverse complement strand
TTAATAATAATGGATTTAGATGATTAGCATCTATTCCAACATTTAATATAGGGCACCCCCCCAAATGAATAGTTTCTTTTGTATAGGTTCTATAAAAATTATTTAAAGCTTTTAATTTACCTATAGCACAAGATTCAACATCCATACGCTCTCGTATCATGCCTAATACAAACCTTATATTATGGTTAAAAGCTTCTAGAGACAGTTCCTCTTTATTTTTAAAGTTACCGTAAATAGCTCCTTTTGTCAAACCTGTAGCAGATGTTAAATCTGAAAGACTTGTTCCTACGTATCCTTTTTTATTGAATATAGGAGCCACAGTTTTTACAATATACTTTGCTGTTATTTCAGATTTTGATGCCAACTTACTTTGGTTTTGAACAAAGATACAAATAAATATACCAAACGGTATATTTATAGTGGAAAAAGTCAGGGCAAAATCATACTTTTATACCTAATAATAATCTTAAGTAGTCTTCATTCCATGCTGCTTCTAGCCTTTTTGTTTTAATCGAAGCTTTTTTAGTTGTTTCATTTTTTAAAATATTTAGAGCAATTTTTAATAAAGTAGAATAATTTTGGGAAGCATTTCCTGCTCGTTTTCTAGATGCATCTTCAGCGAAAGCAACATCAAGTGTCCAATGTAATTTATTTTCTATAGCCCAATGAGATCGTATCTTTCCTTGAAAATTTTCAGCATTGCACTGCAAACTAGAAATATAATAGCGTATTGCTTTTTCTGCTGGTTTATCACTGTTCTTAAATTGACGAATACTTTCTATTTTGATAATTCGTTGTAAATTTTTCCATTGATTATTATTATCAATAAACTGAAAGTCTTTGATAACACTACAGACTCTAGTTTCAATTCGTCCATGCCCTATGTCTTCACAAGTATGAATTTCGGGAGCTTTAAAAAATCTAAATTCATCTATGATATGCTCTAATAATTGTGGTTGATTGCCTTTTACAGCCAAAATATAATCAGCATTAGAAGCTATTATTTTTTTTGCAATTTCTTTTTGAGTCCCCATAGCATCAATGGTAATGGTGTTTCCTTCAAGACTTAATGCATCTAACAATGCAGGTATAGCTGTTATTTCATTTGATTTTTCATCTGTTTTTACCTGTCCTAGTACCATATTATTTTCACATGCCCAAGCGCTAACCATATGAATAGGAGATTTTTTACCGTTAGACTTAGCTCCTCTTATAGTTTTACCGTCAATGGCAATGACTTGTCCTTTACTTAAATCTACTATCGAGTTAACCCATTCTATAAAGCAAGATTCAAATTGATTACTATCTATTGACGAAAAAGTCCTATTGATCGTATCTTTTGATGGAATTCCATTGGGTAATTCAAGAAATGTTTTTAAAAAAACTTCTTTTGATTTTGCAAACCGAACCATATGTTCCCATGTTTCTGCCCCACAAATAACTGAAATCATTCCTATGACCAGGATGTCTACTAAGTTATGAAGTTGATTAATAGGGCTTCTAGGATCGGTTATTTGACCGAAAATAGAGATTAAATTACTACTTGTTTTCATTTGTTGTATATTGCTGATTATCAGTACAATATACGAAGATTACTAGTGTAAAACAAGTTTAATTAGTTGATGTTTAAGTGATTATGTAAGTTTTATTTACGTCAAAAAAATAAAAAAAGTATGATTTTGCCCTGCTTTAGGTATTATATATGCTGTTGTTAGAAATTATAAACCTTCTTCTAATCAAATTGATTTGATTCCTAACTTTAAAACAGTCATTTTACATTTAGGCTATTTAATTCCATTTTTTGAAAATACTAATTGGATAAGCCCTGTTTTTTTTGGACGTTATCCATTGAATTTCAATATTACTTAATTCTTGCTTTATTAATTCCTATGATAATAAGTGATAAGAAAGTGTTGAAGTGGATCTTTACTATAATAATTCTTGCTTTATCCCTATTTTCAAATCAACAAGCGTTTTTCTTATATTGGAGCGCTTACTTTG
>JAAETO010000339.1 GCA_024228275.1 Arcobacter sp. | reverse complement strand
GGATTATATTTTCTGTTAGTTTAAAGAAAGCATAATGAATACGTGATTCATATATTTTAGATCTGATCTCAGGATCACTAGTATTATTATATAATACAATAGCATCTTCTGTATCTTGAGTAAAATAATTTCTACTCTTCTTTCTTCTTTTTCGTGCCATTAGTCAGCTTTAAATCTTGATACATCATCTTGTAACCTTTTTATCTGTTTAAAAAACCAACCTATTTCATCATCACTCTTAAAAATACCTTTAGCGTCTATTTCATCTAAACGTGTTTGGGAATTTTCTAACTGTTTACTATATTCTGATATAAAACCATCATATCTAATGATTACGTCTTCTATCTTTTCTACTTTGCGCATTAAATTAATAGTTGTATAAACAAATACAACAATTACAATACTTAAAAATCCTATTATTAATTCTAAAATCATATTTTATAAATTATCTAACATATTCTTTAAACCTTCACTTTTCACAGTATTCAATGCTCGATTTTTAGTTGAAGCTTTTTTATTATTAGACAATGTAAACTGATTTTTTTGCTTCTCCAAGCTACTTTGTGAAAATTTTGGAAGCCATTCTTGTTCCCATTCAACTCTAGCAGCAAGCATATCAGCTTGGTGCAAAATAAATGGTAAAGCCGTACGAGGTTTTTGTTCAGGCATAAATCCTTTTAAATATTTTTCATTAGCTGGGTCATAAAGACCATCATGTGTTTGGATAGCTAACATTTCATTAAATGAATATGAAATATCATGTTGTTGAAGTAAAAATAATGATCTATCTGGAACAGATGAAAAAGGTAATGTC
>JAAETO010000338.1 GCA_024228275.1 Arcobacter sp. | reverse complement strand
AATACCCTTTTATGATAATCTCGCCATTGATATTTAAATGATAAAGATTTAAAATTCATATATATTCCTCGTATAATATATTGTAAGAATAATATTAATTTTTAAAGAAATTTAATAAAAGAAATATTATTTTAATAAGATTGAAGTACTAACTTCAAATCTTTAAAATTTCATAGTTTATGACTTTGAATAAAACAACAATTTTCTCCTTGTAAATGTAAATTTTATTTAGATATTACATTAAAAAAACCAGTTGATATCTTTAGTTGTTAATCACTAATTTAAAAGCTGTAAAAATAGCTGTATAGCATTTATTACACATAGATTGTACTGGGCTGTGAATTCTAAAACCATTTATCTTTTTGATAAATGGTACTTAGAACAATTAAAGATTACACAAAAAGGATTGTAAAAATGTATTATGTAGGTATAGATGTAGCAAAAGATTTCCATGTTGTAACTGTCATTGATCAAAATGAAGTTAAAGTTTTTAAAAAAGCTTTTAGAGTTAATAACCATATCCAAGGCTTTAATGATTTTATTTCAAAATTAGAATCTATTTCTTATAATCTTAACTTTCGCACCTAAATTTAAAGATAAATTTTGAAAGAGTTACCGTTGTTTGGCATCTCAAGGAAAATTAGAATATCAAAAAATGGATGTCAAATACTATATGTTATTCTACCTTAACTACGAATATATCGTTCTTTACAGTGTTTTATTAGGTGCGAAAGTTAAGTTACTAATCCTTTCACTTCTGTTGGTTTAGCTTTACTTGATAAGTATCCAACTTCTAAACATTATGAAAGAAGTAGTGTTGATAGGATATTAAAACTTTTTAGACACATTAAAGGTAATAATTTCAATAAAGAAAAAGCTTCACAGTTATTAGAATTATCCAAGCAATCTATTTATTCTGGTAAAGCAAAAGATGCTAGAGCTATTGCTATTAGAAGTTCTATTAGGCTTTTAAAGATGTATCAAGATGAGATATCTGTTTTAGAACAAGAAATATTTTCTTTACTTGACAAGCATGGTATTACAAAGCAAGATTGTCATATTGAGCAAAAAGATAATTCTCTTATAACTAATCTAAAATCCATTCATGGTGTTGCACAAAAAACTATTGCTGCTGTTATTAGTGAATGTGGTGATTTAACTAGATTCCCAACTACTACTAAGTTTATTGGTTATTTAGGTTTGTTTCCTACTGAAAATAGTTCGGGTAATTATGTTTCAACAGGCCATCTTAGTAAAAGAGGTTCTTCTATTGCAAAACAGGCTCTTTATATGTCATCTGTTAGTTGTTTATTACATAATCCTGAGTTAAAAAGATATTATGATATTAAAAGGTCTCAAGGTAAATCTAAGCAGGAGGCTTTAATTGCTGTATCTAGAAAACTTGCTACTATAATATATTCTATATTCAAACATAATATACCTTACGATCCAAATCGTGTATTCGCAAAGTCATGAACAATGAAATGTTAAAGATCTTAAGTTAGTACTTTAATCAACTATAATAGCAACTTTTTAAATAGCTATTACCATACTAATTTGTTAAACCAAACTTTATTTGATTATAAAAATACTTTTGTCTAAATCTTTTTAATAGACCTTTTTTAAGTACTTTTAAAATCTAACTTTTACAAGAGAATACTCCTTGTATTGTTTTTCCAAAAAACTCTTAATAAAATACTGCCTTTTTTTAATTTACTCTTTTT
>JAAETO010000337.1 GCA_024228275.1 Arcobacter sp. | reverse complement strand
GGTAAATACTTACCTTTCTTACCTTCGATAATTTTATCTTTAGGTATTTCAGAAAGATTAATACTACCTTTTACTATTCCTGCCATATTATACGTATTGATTAATTTGGTTAAACATTCTAGCTAACTGCTCTTTTGTAGCAGTAGTAGTTCTTCTTAAGTTATCTACAGCTTTTAGGTGGTTCTGATTTCTATAAAAATTAGTTTCAGAAGTTTCTAATCCTGTTACACTGCATACTTTTAATTTTGGTTTTCTAGTTCTTCCCATGGTTTATAAGGTTTTATTTATAAAATATTGCTTTGGGTCAAAATCTTTATTCTTATAAAATAATCTATAAGCTTCCACTGCTCGTTGGACTTTGTCTTGACCTTTTGCATAAAATTCTGGTGAGCAGTCAAAGATGCCTAGTTGATGAGTATTTTTATCTATTACAATAAAAACCATCTCATAACCAAATAATTCGCTATAAATATAAGCTTGAGAGTCGTAGTTAAATTTAGAAGCTGAATATTTAAATTTAGTAATGTC
>JAAETO010000336.1 GCA_024228275.1 Arcobacter sp. | reverse complement strand
TACTTATTAAATAAATAACAATGAATAAACCTAAAAGTAAAGAACATCAAGAAAAAAAAGGAATACTAGGAGGAGACTTCGCAAAAGCATTCGAGTGTACTGAAAAAGAAATAGAACAAGAGTTAGATAGGATATTTGGTAAAAAAGAAAATAAAGACACAGAGACTTGATAAAAAAGGATATATACATATAATAGATACATTAACAAAGCACACAACCAATATTTACCGATAGTGAGGAAGTGTGTTGCCTCACTATCTTTTTTTAACACACAATAATATGACACATCACGAAGCAGAAGAAAACTATATAATAGAAACAATCACAAAACACGAACCAAAAGCAAAAGACATTAAAACGGAAACAAAACCAAACGGAGATATTACTTTTCTATTTAAAGTAGGGAATAAAAAACATAGAGTAGAATTATTAAATCTCGATTACGAAAGATTTATGACGGATATTAAAAAACCGTTTGTGATTCCAATGAAAGCATACTTAGCAGAAATGGAGGAAGCAACGAAAGCTATAAGAGAAAAACACGCTGAATTCCTTGAAGAATACCAAGAAACACTCTCTAAAGAAACAAAAGAGTTTGCTATAAAAGAATTAGAAAAATACTTTAGCCTATAGATCAGGATTAACAAAATAATTATGGAACTAAGAGAACAATACAAAGAGAAGTTTGGGAAATACCCTTCTTCTCAAATGAAAGAAGAAACACTTTTAAAAAAACTAGGAGCAGATATAAAAGAAGAAAACATTACAGAAGCTAATGAGACAAAGCCAGAACCTGTAGTAACACCAAATCTAATGAAAATAAAAGAAAGAAAAGTTGTTAATACTGAAGATAAGACAGTAAAAAGAATGACAACGAGACAAAGATATAATTTACTTCATAAAAAGTAGTTATGATAGAAAGAAAAGATAATATCAGGAATAAAGCAAAAGTAAGTAGAGCTTTAATTAAAGATCCAAGTTTAACGCAAAGAGAAGTAGCGAAAAAGACTTGACTTTCTAATTGAACTGTTCATAATCAGATGACAAAAATCAAGCAAAAATGAGCAGAAGGCTCTGTAATGGACAGAATCCTTGAACAGGATGAGGAAATAATGGATTTAGTTAACTCGTTAACAGTTAAACATATTAAGACAAAAGTAGAGAATAATGAGTCACTAGATACTTGAGAAGTTAAATTACTTTGAGATCTAGCAAACAACTCTACAAAAAGAACAGCTATTTTTTGAAAGAAAGATGAGTGAGAAGAAAAAGCAATACAATTTATAATATCATAAAAATAAAATATGGCAGAAACATTTACAACAATATTAGGTCTTTATATGATCTATACAATAGGACACTTGGTATTTATACAACATGCTACAGTATGGAAAGACAGAACAGTATATGAAAAATTCGTTACTTGTTTTGCATGATTTGTTATACTAGTATTGTTAGTAGAAATAGGGAAATAGACTCGAAAGGGTCTTTTTATTTACTTTAAAATAATTAAACGTCAAGAGACTTTATAGGCATAAGTTTGTATTTAAAAGAAAGAGTGATATACTGTGTCTATAGTTTAATGTTTAACAAAGTAGTATGATAACAGCAATATTGATCGCAGGAGCAATAACAATGGTATTAAAAGAATTGAATATATAAGAGTCTATTAAGTAGGCTTTTTTAGTACTTGAAATAAGTAGATTCACAAGTGAACACCTATATAAAAGAGACTGTTAAAGAAAAAACCCTAAGTAATAGCATAACTATCAATAGAGTTTAAGTATCACGGATTCCATTTGAAAAGACTCACTATTCCATTTGACTGGAAATAAAAAAAAGATACAATAGTAATGCGAGTTACTTATGTATCTAATAAAGCCAATTATATGGAAACCAACGCAAAAAGCAAAACTATTTTAAAACAAATAGAAATGCTTGAGAATTCTCCCATAAGTTACGAGCGAAACATATTGATTTCAGAACTTAAGAACAAACTCGAGCAAACAAATAAGACTTACTTTAAATTTAATTATGTAAAGCATCATATGAACATTGATATATATGAAATTATTTGAAAAGATTTATACTGACACTTTAAGAGATTGTTAGATACTATGAATGAGAATAATGTTTGTGATCTTGATACTTTAGATGTAAAGAAGTCAGCAAAGTACAACATCAAAAGCAAGTTAATAGACTTCTGATTAATTAAAGACATTAAAAAGGAATGAAACGTAAACAAAAAGCTATATATAAACCCTTTATTCTGATTAAGAAATAGATCTAACGTAGATGAGGAGCTTAAAAAAGAGTTCGCAGAAGTAAATGAGAGAATGTTTAATATTAAAATATAAGAATATGAAAATAGCAGAATTGATTAAGTATTTAAACAGCATTAAAGAAGATAGTTGAGATTGTGAAATAAAGATAGAATATGATAATTGAGGACAAGTTAATTTAACAGATATAGAAGTTGAATATGATGCAATAGATAATAAGAACTATCTTATTTTAAATTAACCAATTATTATATTATTAATAAAAAAACAAATGGAAAGCATAGATAGAGCATTAATGATATATGGGTTCGCTAGGATTATAAAAGACAATGACTGAGTTCAAGTTATGCCTTTAGAGAGAGAGATAGAACAACTAAAGAAGTTTAGAGATTCAAAAAAACTAGAACAAGCTATTCTCTCACTAGAGAAAATGCGAGAATATGACAATATTTTAAAGAAATAAATTTTAAATTATAAAAATAATTATGGAAATAGAAGTTTGAGAAAACTACAATGCAAAACGTATGCTAAGTCCACAAGTTTTCACGGTAGAAGTTAAATCAGAAAGAAGGCTGTGACTATTTTGATATTACAGATACTGCCAATGGGTCAGAATTAGCTTTTGGGAGAATAAATCTAATGTCGTACATTGAGTAATAAGAGAAAGAAATATTTTATATAAAGTTTAAAAACAAAAAACAAATGGAAAATATATATAAGTATGCAAGTGAGGAAACATTAAAGT
>JAAETO010000335.1 GCA_024228275.1 Arcobacter sp. | reverse complement strand
CTCCGGTAATAAGTAGCCTTCAAGAGTAGCAACATCAAGCCCTAAGGATTTTATAAATTTCTGATCCTTGCACAAAGTCAAAAATTCTTCTTCATCAACGTTTAGTTTCTCTTTAATTATTTTGGCTAAATCATTCTGCCAGATTCCCTCTTGAATTGTTACTAATATTTGTTTACGAGGTTCACCTTTGAGCAGAAGTGAAACTAAAGACACATAACTAATTCCATCAGGAATTTTGTAACTTCCAGCTTTAATATTTTTATCGGCTCCAAGAAAGAATGAAGCAATTTTCATATTAGTTTTACTTGGAATTACTGTTGTATCATATAGGTTTTCAATAACACCATTTAAGGTCGCACCTTTTTCTACACTAATTGTAATAGATTTTCCAAATTTATTATAGTTGGGTGTGTAAAAAGTAAAAGCAAAAAAACTAAAAACAAATACAAAAAATGCGACAACAAAGTAGAGTTCATTCTTACTAAGATTAAGGTATTTACTTAAGAATATTTTGGGCATAAAGTTCTATCTATTGGGAATTATATAATCTTAAAATATAGGGAATTTAGGGGTGTTTATAAAGAAAGGATTTTTTAAGTAGTTTCAACAATTATCCATTTACTGTAGTAGCGAATCTCCTGATTCGCAGAGCTAACCACAAAATTATTATTAATAGTTTTTGCTATTTGCAAGTTGTACTTGCATTTTGCATTTTAAATAATACGGGAATAGAAATGTTGCAAGTTATATTACAAAGAAATATCAACTCGAAAAAAAATATCTTTCTCAGATAAATTATTTTTAAGTAAATAAAAATTTAGAAAAGAAATCCCCTTAAGTGCAATCCCATATTCATGAAAATTTGATTCTAAAACTTTAATTTCTGTGAAGTTACTTTTATTCAATGGTCTTAAAAATGAATAAACAAAACCTAATGACATTTGGAAATCTAATATTTTTGGTAATTCAAAAAGTGTTAAATCACTTTTTATTTTCAAATAATTTTGTAATTGATATTCGTAATTCTTCAATGTATAGAAAGATAGCGGAGCTTCCTTAAGTGAAGTAATTTGAGTTCTATTCACAAAATCTAATTCTTGAATATAATCAGTATGATTTTGATAATGTAAAAACATTCTTACATCAAGTGAAATGGGATTATAAATTTCTTGGTAACGCTGTAAATTCAAATTCCAAACAGAGCGGTTTTCTGTTGAACCAAATAATTTCTTGCTACCAAATTTATAAGATGCACTAAAGTTTGTAAGCGATCTCCCCTTTACTATTATTGGTCTTCCGGTTCTATAATTTTCATTCTCAATATACTCAAAAGCAATACCAGCCTTGTGGTTATTATATTTCTCAATTTCTAAGTTAGGTGAATATTTTTTTGCTCTATAAAAAAGACTAAATTCAGAGAAACTTTTTATAGGTAGTTGTTTTTCAAAAGTGAGTGATGGAATTATTTTTATTTTAGAAGTAACCAGAAAAGTATAATTAAGATTTAGTGAATTACTTTTATAATAACACATATCATCAGTATGATAAAATAAAGCATTAAAAGTTTGACCGGATTTATTGTATTGCAAATTATTTAGATTGGTAATTCCCCTGCTTAAATTTAATTCCAAGTTTTTCCACTTAAACCGAACTTGAGAAGATAAATATTTTGATGAAAATCCATAACCGGCATTCACATATAAATTTATTTTTTCGTTATTAATAAGATTATACTCGCCGCCAATATAATGTCCTTCAACCTTGTTGAAATGATACCAATTAGAAAACCTATTTATATTCAGTCCAAAAATATTTGCAGGTTCATCTGAATAAAGTATAAGAGCATCACTAAATAAAAACATATACGTCTTTATTAAAAATCGTTTATACAATGGACCTTTATTAAAAAGTGTATCAATCTTGTTAATATGTTTTTGTTCTTCTAAAATAAGGGGAATCTTAAAAAAATTATTTCGCTTATATTCAATATTAGAAGCTAAATCATTTTCTTCAAAAAGCGGGATACTATTTGAAATAAACATTTTATTATCTTCAATATTTATTGCATAATTTATAAAAGTGTACTCCTGTTCAATCTTAAAAAGAAAACCGGCATTCATTAAAAATGAGAATTTAGTAAAAGAAGGAAGATTAAAAAGAGAATCCTTAACACTATATTTTTGAAACAGAACAAGCGAATCTCTTGAACCATCTTTTAATTCATCATTCCCTTTTAATTTTACTTCCACAATATTTAAAGTTCTCTGATTAAAAATTAGCTCACCCTTAAATAGCGGTTTATCAGAAACTCTTGGTTTCATTTCAACAACAACAATCGTATCTTTATCAAGTAATTCCTTTCGCTTCAATTTATACTCATAATATTCTAAAGCATCATTATTTAATGGATTTACAATATAAAAATTCTCCATTTGAGAATATTCATTTAAGAAATTGATATTCTGATTTATTGCAATTACATCATATGGTAAATTTTTAATATGTGGTGGTGGTTTGTATGTTAATAATTTTTCTTTGTAAAAGTCCGGTTGTTCAAAGCTGATTTGAGAAATCGATTCGAATATGCCTCCTATAATGGATTTGTTTTTTTTCTTAAATCTAAAAAGTGTTTTTGAATAAGCATCAGCTTTATAATTTATGAGTTTCTCTTTTTGAATATTTTTTTCTTCTATAGCTTTAAGAATAAATTTTTCAATCCAAGTTAAACTACTTACTACAACATCTTCGAGATGATAAGTTAAAGGATTTAAGAAAATATTTAATTTTTTATCGGAAGAATTTATTTTAACATACTTACTTTCATAGCCAATATAAGAGACTTTCAGAATGTACGAAGCAGAATCAAGTGATAAGATGTAACTTCCATCAAGATTTGAAACAGTACCGTAATTGGTATTTTGGACAGATATATTTGCATACTCCAAATCTTTATTGGTTGCTGTATTTTTTATTTTTCCATTAACTGTTATGGTTTGAGAATATGTAAAAGTAAAAAATAAATTTATTAGAAATATAAATAATATTGTTTTCATAAATTTTCAGGAACTATTATTTAGTTGATTAAGATTACTATAAATTGTCTTTAGAAACAAAAGACAATTTACTCAATTGTATGAGTAAAATTACTCAGCCAACTAAGTAAATTGTTAATCTTTTTATTTAGCTTCTCCAAAAACATCAAAAGGTAAACTTGGGTAAGCATTTGAACTAAGACTAAATTTCTTTCCATCTTTGTGGTACTGCATTCCACGATATGCTATCATAACAGCATTGTCTCCACAGTACTCAATTTTGGGCATAACTACTTTAAGATTGTTGGATTTTCCTAATTCAAGAAATCCATCTCTTAATTTTTGGTTAGCTGCAACTCCACCAACAAGTGAAAGAGATTTCACTTTATGTTCATTTAATGCAATTATCACTTTTTGAGTGATTGCTTGTACTGCCGCTTTTTGGAACGATGCAGCAATATTACTTTTGTCTAAATCGGTAAGTTCGCCTTCTTTATAATTTT
>JAAETO010000334.1 GCA_024228275.1 Arcobacter sp. | reverse complement strand
GATGCTTGGGCACCTACAACAGAACTATCAGCAACACAAGAAGCCCAACTACAATGGTACTTCATTAAAAACAATGACCAAGGTGATAAAAATATCATAACAGATAACCCAACAGATGATAACATCACAATAAATGGTTTAGAAATGAGTGTAAAACTAAATGAAGAAAATAGATTTAAATATGGACATGCTTTTTGTTATGTAGTTGATCCAGAGAAAGAGGGACAAACGATTACTGAACTAAAGAGAAAAGTAATAGTAACAAATATAAAAGGAACAGATGTCGCACAAAAAAATGATACTATTGTAAAAAATGTTACTTTTACAACAACTAATTTAAGACAAGAAGAGTTAGATGAATTTAGAACAACAATAATAGAAATAGATAAAGAGAATAAAGAAACTAATATAGATTATAAACTAACTCCAAGTTTAAGGATTGAACATCAAATCACAAAGAATAATTTAAAAGATATATTCTTTAAAGTAGAACATATTAGTGATTTAACTAATAAAGATGAAGATGTCACTTATATTAGACCTTTATTTTCTGGTGAAAGAGCTAATATAAGGATAGATGGTGAGTAATATAAATTTAACAGAAGTAACAACAAGTCAACAGCTCTATTTAAGAGAAGATATTAATCTTCCTAATACTACAAAAATAGATATTAAGATACAAATTCAAGATATTAATTCTTCAGATTTATATGTATATGAATGTTATACTGAAGTTCAAGAACAAAAGATTGAAGTTCCTTTTATAATTGAAGATTTAATTACTGGTAAAGATATTGAAATATCAAAGATTAAACAATTAAAAAATACTATATATGTAAAAAATGATAATATATCTAAGGTTATTTCAGAGAATTTAGTTAAGGTTAATAACAATTATCTAATTGCTCATTGGATGAAAACTGCACTTGCAGAAATTGGAATTAAAGAAATAAAAGGTTCAAAGCATGAACCTAGAGTTCTTGAATATCATAAATCTTCTGCTTCATGGCTTAATACGGATGAAATACCATGGTGCGCTAGTTTTGTAAATTGGGTGATGGAAAAAGAAGGATACACTACTATATCAAATTCTTTTAGAGCAAAAAGTTGGAAAAACTTTGGCAAAGAAATCAAAAAACCTGTTTACGGTGCAATCGCAATTAAATCTAGAAAAGGTGGAGGGCATGTAGCGTTTATCATTGGTAAAAGTAAAGATGATAAATATCTTTATGTTTTAGGTGGAAATCAAAATAAT
>JAAETO010000333.1 GCA_024228275.1 Arcobacter sp. | reverse complement strand
TTTCTAATCTTTTATATAATACTTTTATATCTCCATCTTTTTTAATTAAATGGTATGATAAAAAAGGTACCTTTTTTTATCTCCTCTTATCTCTGAGATTAATTAAAAAATAATCATTTCTAAAACTAAAGGAACTGCAAAAACTGCAAATCCACCCATTAATCCCATTCCCATTGTAGCAAATGCTGCAGCAAGTGGACTTATTGATAAAGCTCTTGCTATGCCAAAGGCATGTGCTGTAACTCCTAAGGTTAATCCTTGTGCCCACTCTTCTTCTACTTTTAAAAGTTTAAGAATAAAAGGTACTATTATAACACCTGTTAATCCTGTACTAAAAACTCCAATAATAGTAAGAGGAATTGAACCTCCATATAAATTTGCAATTTCAAGTGCAATAGGTGCAGTAATTGATTTTGTAGTTAGTGCGTGAACCATTGAAATAGGTAAATTAAGTACTTGTGCAAGAAGAACTGCTGAAAGTATAATTCCAAAGCCTGCAATAATAACGCTCACTATAATCAATAACAATAAAGATTTTACTTGTGATAAATTCTTATATAAAGGTATAGCTAGTGCAATAATTGCAGGAGCTAACATCATGTGAAGAATACTAGTTCCTTCTTTATATTTATCATAAGAAATATCAAAGAAGATTAATATTGTAATTAATATAGAAATAGTAATTAACACAGGATTCAAAATAGGTAAGTTTCCAGATTTTGAATAAAAATATTCACATATTTTAAAAGTAGCCAATGTAATAAAAGTCATAAATAAGGGATGTTCAAAAATCATTTCTCTTCTCCTTTCTTAATATTTAAATTTACAATAACAGGAGCTTCTTCTTTTTTATTTAAAAATAATTTTAAAACCCTTATAATAATAATTGTAATAAAAATAGCTACTAATAGAGACAATATTGAGATACTAATCATTTTAAAAAGTATAAAATCTGCATTTACGATTAGTTCTTTAACTCCTACACCTAAAGGAACAAGAAATAAAGGTAAATATTTTAATAAAACCTTTGATGCTTCTTCTATACTATAAATAGTATTTCCTTTAAAACAAAATATTGTAAATAAGATGATTAGTCCAAGTATAGAACCTGGGATATTTAACCCTAACTGTGATACTAAGAAATCACAAGTAATTAATAATGCAAATATGTATATATATCCTTGCATGTTATCTCCTTTTTTAATTTTCTATTTTAGAAGAATAGTAACTTTATCAATCAAAAAAAGAATTATGACATTTAAAAGACAAAATGTCAATATAATTAACTATATAGACAAAATATCTATATACTTAATTTAATTTTTTTTATTGTATGATTCCTTTATGCATGAACAATTAAAAACTTTTATCCCATTATGTGATTCTATTGGAAAACTATTTCATCCAAATGTTGAAGTCGTTTTACACGATGTTAAATCTAGAAAAGTTGCTCATATTGTTAACTCATTTTCAAAAAGAGTAGCAGGTGATAGTATGGTAAGTGAACCTAAAGATTTAGATATCTTAGATAGTGATATAATTGGACCCTATAGTAAAGTGAATATTGATGGCACAAGATTAAAAACAATATCTACAATTCTTAGAGATCCAGATCAACATGCTATAGGAATAATGTGTATAAATTTTAAAGTAGAAGTTTTTGAGAAGATGTATGATTCATTAAAAGTCTTATTAAATATTGAGGAAGAGAATCAACCTCAAACTCTTTTTTCACAAGATTGGAAAGTTCATACTCACGATATCATAAATAAATATCTTAATGAAAAAAAACTTACGTTGGAGAATCTAAAAACAAAAGAAAAAAAAGAATTAATACTTTTTTTAAATAATGAAGGCATCTTTTCCATTAGAAATGTAATACCATATCTTTGCAAAGCACTTGATGTTTCAAGAGCAGCAATTTACAATTGGCTAAAAAAAGTAAAATAAAACTAGTAGTATAAGAATCTATTATTTTGTAAATTACTAGCACTTGCTAATTTAGTTCCACTAAACCATACCTAGAATTTAAAATTATCTAAATTAAAAAGGTAAAAAAGGTACCTCGTATCTACATGATATAATAAAACCTAGAGTTCAGAAAGTTAATATA
>JAAETO010000332.1 GCA_024228275.1 Arcobacter sp. | reverse complement strand
GATGAGAGCTTATATAAAAAAGCAGAAAAATTAGAAATAAATGGTCAGTATAAAGAAGCAATGATTTTATATAAAAAAATTGCTAGAAAAGAACAAAAAATAAATAACTTATTTATAGATGAAGATAAAAAAAAAGAGCTAGTTATAGATTGTAAAGTTCTTAATACAATAAAAGATAAGAGTACAGTAAAAAAATTGAGCAAATACTTTCTTCATCATTTAACTTATACCCGTATGAAGAAAACTATCTATTACCATTTTCCTATGACAGTAAGAAAAAAAAGAACAGAGAACAAATTGAAACAAAATTCCAAATTAGTTTAAAAAAACCAATTTACCATAATCTATTTGGAATAAATGAAACAATTAACTTCGGATATACTCAAACTTCGTGGTGGCAAATATATGATAAATCATCACCTTTTAGAGAAACAAATTATAAACCAGAAATTTTCATAAAGATTCCTTATGG
The DNA here is from genome assembly GCA_024228275.1 of Arcobacter sp. Taxonomy (GTDB): domain Bacteria; phylum Campylobacterota; class Campylobacteria; order Campylobacterales; family Arcobacteraceae; genus Halarcobacter. The sequence goes on along the minus strand of JAAETO010000332.1, from coordinate 62,139 downwards.
AGAAAAAGACAATAACTTATTAAAAGGATTTAAATTTAGCTTATTACATGAATATAACGGACAAAAAGATGATAATGAAGATATAACTCATTATATGGGGTATGGGTATTTAACTTTGCTATACCCGTATACAAAATGATAATAAAGGTTTCATAGAACTTGATGGGACATTTCCATTATTTAATACTAAAAATACTTTTGCTTATATACAAATTTCAAATGGATATGGAGATAGTTTAATTGACTATTATAAAGAAATAAGTCGTTTTAGTTTTGGAATATCTTTATCTAGATAAGAACTTCTCCTGAAGAGGAATTTTTATATGTTGTTTTCAAAAAGTCTTTAAAAAAAGAATTTCCTAAATCTTTTGCACCATTTAAACATATATTTAAATAATCAAAATTTGGAAGTATTTTATCATTTCTTTTAGTTTGCTTTCCCTTATAAACAATACAATCAAAAAGATCATTATTATCATAAGTTTTTACATTTCCATCTTTTATAAAAACTTTATTATAACCTTTTTCTCTTTTATCAAGAGTATTTATGTACTCAATAGAAATATTTTTAATTACTAAAGCATTAAACCAAGATTCTTTATTCTCTTCTATATTTAAAACAGATCGGTTTAAAGAATTAAGCAAACGATATGAAGGCTCTTGATTAAATATTCTTTTGTATCCATAAACTTTTACACATTCTATATTTTTTAATGATACATTTTCTTTTAATAGTTCTTTTTTATTTAATAAACTTCCATAGACAACTAGATTTTTCATATAATACTCATAATCTATATCTAGCTATTTAAGATTTTCTTTTAACTTCTTTTCTTTTCTTGATGGTTGATATAACATATGATGCCATAAAGCAAAACCACAAAATGCAACACCTGCACCTATATGAACCTTTTTAGCTACTTTATTTTTCATAAACATTGACGTTACTACGGTTGCACCTAATGTTGCTGTCATACCAATTTTAGCTGCTTCTTTTTGAATTTCTAAATCAACTAACATTCCTACTTTTCCTTTTTTTTCTACGTTGTATAGTTTTTGCAGTTCCACCTATAGTTTTTACTGTAAGTGCAGCTGTTAAAACTGTTGCAAGCGGTAATAAAAATGGCATAAGATTCCTTTTGATAATAATTATCATTAATTTTATCAAATTTATCTTAAGATAAACTGATAACTATTATCATCTTATGACATTTTATTTTACTTTTACACCTTTTATTGAGTTTAATAATAAACCAATAGTTGTACCATTATGTAAAACAGCTGTAACAATTGGAGAAAATAATCCAAATGTAGCTCCAGCTAAAATTGCAGAATTAATACCAACTGTAGCATTAAAATTTGCGTTAATTAAACCCATAGTTTTATTTGCTAACTCTTTTGCTTCAACTACTGCAGAAATATCATCTTTTAATAAAGAAACATCAGCAGTAGCTTTCGCAATATCTGCACCTCTACTCATAGAAATACCAACATTAGCAGATATCAAAGCAGGAGCATCATTAATACCATCTCCTACAAATGCAACCTTCCTACCTTCATCCATTAACTCTTTTATTATTTTAGCTTTTTCAGTTGGTAAAAGTTCAGCTTTAACTTCATCAATATCAAGCTCTTCAGCTATCATTTGAGCTTTCTTCTTTGTATCACCTGTAAGCATTACAATATTTTTCACACCTAATCGTCTTAATTGTTGTATAGACTCTTTTGCATTATGTCTTAAATTATCAGCTAAACCTATTGTTCCAAGAAGTTTTCCATCAAAACCAATATATAAAAGAGTTTTACCATTTTCTAAAGATTTGATAATTTTTTCTTTATGTACAGAAAAATCAATTTTTTCATCATCTTCTAAAAAGTGTCTACTACCAATTACTACACTTTTACCATCAACCTCAGTTTTTACACCATGTGCAACTATGAATTCAACTTCTTCATGATGCATATGAACAAAGCCTTTTTGTTTTGCAGCTTTTACAACAGCTTCAGCAACTGGATGGAAATAATGCTCTTCAGTTGAAGCAGTAAGATTTAAAACATCTTCCTCACTCCAAGCTTGATCATATGACTCAACTGAGATCACTTCTAATTCACCTTCTGTTAAAGTACCTGTTTTATCAAAAACAAAAGTATCAGCATTATATAAAGCTTCAATTGATTTAGCTCCTTTAATCATAATACCATGATGTCCTGCTTTTGAAATTGTTGATTTAAATGCAACAGGAGTTGCCAATTTTAATGCACATGAATAATCAGCTTGTAAAATTGAAGCTGTTCTTTCGAAGTCTTTAGTAATAACATAAGAAACACCTGCTAATCCTAAAGTAACTGGAACTAGCTTATCTGCTAATTTAGTAGCTTTTAGTTGTACTGATGATTTTTCATTTAATGAATTTTCAATATAATGTTTTATTCTTTGTGTAGCAGTATCAGCACCAACATATTCAGCCCAAATTTTTAAACGACCATCTTCTACAATTGTTCCAGAGATAACTCTATCTCCCCTTTGTTTAGTTACTGGTTCAGCTTCACCTGTCATTGACACTTCATTTACACTAGCACTACCGTCCATTATATGTCCATCAACAGGTATAGTATTACCAATACCAACAATAACGATATCTCCAATTTGGATATTTACACTCTTTATCAATACCTCAGTAGTCTTTCCATCAATTTCTTTTTCTACCCAAGCTTCTTCAACATTTGGTTTAGAAAGTTCTTTTAATAAGTCATCACTTTTATGAACTGTCGTCTCTTCAATATATTCACCAAGCTCAAGCATTGCATTTGTAGAGTTTGCCGCTAAATAATCTTTTCTATAAATTGATATTCCCACTGCCGCACTTTCTAAAACCTTTGAAGTTAAACCTTCAGAAAAAAGTTCCTTAGTTCCATCTATTAGCATAGGAAGAGCTGCACTTGTTGATACTGCAGCTTTTAAAGTATTGTTTTTAATAAATCTTTCAGATACTAAAGCACTACTAGCTCTTAACATACCTTTAATACTAGGAGCATCGTCACTAATACACGATATACAACTTGAACTATTATTAGAAGTATTCAAAAATTCTTCACTTTTTAAAGTACTTAACTTATCTTCTATATTAGTACATTCAAAATCATCATCAAAATCAAAAATAACACTACAGGCTTCTTTATTTATTCTTACTCTTAATATTCCATCTATTTTTTCCAAAGTAGATTTTAAAATATTGATATCTACATATTTATCTTTTAATAAATTAAGTTTATATCTAGCTCTATTTCTTGTACTATGTACTTTTTTAAAATTCTTCATAAACTATTCTTGATTAGATTCCATTTGAGCTCGAGCATCTTCATATCTCTCTTTTAGCTCTTCTATACCTGCTTGAAATAATTCACTACCCTTAGATGCAGCTTTCATTAAAGAATCTTGAGCACCTTTATTAGTTAAAAGAAAAGTTACAGCTGCTCCAATTAAAGCACCTTTTAAAAAGTCATTATTTGAAAAAGTATTTTGGCCTTGTGTATTATTTGCATTATTTGTATTTTGATTATTTAAATTCTGATTTACGTAAGGATTATGGTTAATATTCATATTTTGTATGTCTTGAGACCTACTATTTTCAATATTCATATCATAGTTATTATTATTTTGCATTATTCACCCTCTTCAACTAAATCTACTTGTTCATTATATAATGAATTATATTTACTATTTAACTTCTCATCAATAACTTCTAAGGCATATATTCCAGCCATTCCAATTGAAGCAGCAGTTAAAGCTTTAAATAAACCACCTTTTTGCCCTACATAGTTTGCAGTTGCAATTGCAGCTCCAGTTGCAATTGCACCCTGAGATGTTCTTTTTACAGTATCTTTTATAGCTTCATCTGAAGAAATTTCTTCATCTTTAACTTTTTTATAATTTATTGTTCCAGAAACTATTGCAGAGGCAACTGCACCACTTACAATATGTCCTAAAACATTTCTTGGTTCACCAGTATTTATAATTGGTTGATTCATTATTCTTCCTTAGACTTAGGTTTTCTAGTTCTTTTTGGAGTAGAAACTTTTTCTTCAGGTTCTACTGTTTTCTCTGCTGCTTGAGCTTGTTCTTTTTTTTCTTTTATACATGCTGCTGTTGCACTTATTGTTTCTTTTACATCAGCAACTGTTTCTTTACTTTTTTCAAAAGAATTACATGCTACATCTTTTGATTTATCAAATAAAGAATTTACACTTTCTTTAATTTTATCCGATCTATTAAAAGCCACAACTGCTCCAGCTCCTAAAGCTATTCCTAATACAAATGGTAATGCCATAATTTACTCCTTGTTATTTTTATTACTAGCATAATTATTTAAAAATGCTATTGCTGCACTTCCTAATGCAGCACCACTAATCATTGACATATTTAACTTAGAAAATATTTCTGTTAATTTATTCTGATCAATATTTCCAGCCATAATATCATCTAAAAACATTTGATATTCACCAAATTTTTGCATAATATCTTCTTGATTAAAACCACTATTATCTTCAGTTGTATAACTGTTTAAAACGCAATTTCTAAATGAAGGTAAATGATTATTATATGAAGCAGCTTGTAATTTAAATAAAACATCTTTTACATCTTCTTCTTTTACATATGATAATAAATCATCATACATTGATATATTATTAATTTCACTTGCTACACCTAGTTCACAGCACTCTATATAAGTATTGGGTATTTCTATTTTTTCAGTCCAATTGTTAATAGGAACTTCAACGTTATATTTTTTTAATAAAGGTATTAAAGCTGCGTAATGAACTGCTTCAGCCTCTTTAATACTTACAAAAGGTTGTACATAACCAAATTTTTCAATTACTTTTGAATAGGTTTCATAAGCTTTAAACTCATCATATACAGCTATTCTTAAGACTTGTGAAACAATAATTTGTTCATTATTAACATCAACTCTTTTACTTAAAAGTAATTGTTCATCATAATTTATTTCCAAATTTATGCAACCTCCTTTGCCAATTTATTTATTAATATAGATATCTCTTCTAAATTATTATTGTTAATTAAATCTTCCCAAAGTTCTGGAGAGAATACATTAGGTTCATATAAAATAGTTACTGAACCTATAATTTTTTTAATTTTGATACTTTTAATTCCATCAATTCTATTAGGTAAATCTTCTATATCTTGTAAAGATATATTTCCACTCTCATTTTTAATTTTTGGATTAACTCTAACTCTAAGACGACCTGGAGTATGAGCAATAATTGAAAAATAGTTTGCTATTTTTATTATATCTTCTGTATTAATCAAATAAACACCTTTTATTTATATATCAAATTTTTACTAATTAAAACTTAATTAAAACTTATTATAAACTCGTACTCATTATCAATAAGAGATCAAAGCTTATAATTAAATACTTAATAGTTATTATTTTATTGACAACTTTCACAAAGACCATATATAGTCATAACATGGTCCTTAAGATGAAAATTATTTATATTTGCAATTTTAATTTGTCTACTTTCAATTAATTCGTCAGAAAATTCTATAATTTTACTACAAGAAGTGCACACTAAATGATCGTGATGTAAAGACAAAGTTAATTCATATCTTTTGACACCATCTCCTACATCTAAAGATTCAACAATATTCATTTCTTCTAAAAATTTCATTGTTCTATAAACTGTTGCTATACCAACATCTATATTATACTCTTTTTTAACGCTGAATGTAATTTCTTCAGCAGTTAAATGCTCACCTGAATGGTATAAAATTTTTAGAATATAATCTTTTTGAATAGAGTTTTTAAAACCTAGTTTTGAAACATGCTCTTTAAACTCTTTTAAAAAAGTATCAAAATTCATATCATATTTTTTCATTAATTAAATCCTTCTTGAGTAATAATATATGTTAAGTTTAGTATCAAGTTTAAGAATATATGGTTTAGATTAGTTTTAATATTTTATTTATATAAAATAGAATCTTAAAGTGTTATAATCACTTAACTATTAAAAACTTGATAATGGCTATCATTATATTACATTTTTGTAACTTAACTTTCTATTAATGATAACAATTATTAATTTATCAAATAAATATTAACTCAAATTAAAGACTATATCTTATATAAAACAATTGTATATCTTATTATGATTAGTCTTTTTTTATAAATTTATTATTAATAAATCTCTAGGATTTTATAACTTTTCTTTAGGATAAATAAGAGGTTCTGAAAAATAAAATCCTTGGAATTCATCTACACTAAGTTCTTTAACAATATCAAATATCTCTTTTGAATGAACAAACTCTGCAATTGTTTTTATACTTTCTTCTTTTGCATAATTTATTATTGACTTTACTATTGTATAAGATTTTTTATCCTTATTGATATACTTTATCAAAGAACCATCTATTTTTATAAAATCTGGATTCAAAGATATAATTCTTGAATAATTAGAATATCCTGTTCCAAAATCATCAATAGCAATTTTTACTCCAAAAGATTTAAATTCAAGTATGAACTCATTCATTAAAGTTACATCATCAATCTCGTCGCTCTCTAATATTTCAATAATCAATCTATTTGCTAAAGATTTATTTTCATTTATTTTTTCTTTTAAAAAATTAATTAAATTTTTATTATATACATCTCTAAAAGATAAATTAATTGAAAAGTCACAATTCTTATTTTGCATAATTTCAAAGCTTTTATTTATGATAATTTTCATTAAGATATCATATTGCTTAGTTTTTATTGCTTCTTTAAGAAATAAGTATGGAGACAATAAAACTTCTTTCCCATTATTATATTCAACTATTCGCATAAGTACTTCATATTTAACTATTTCTTTATTTATATTAACAATTGGTTGAAATACGGGAATTACGAAATCTTTCTCAATTGCATTAGATATTCTATTATTCCAATCATGACTATCTTTCAATTTATTTGTTATATCTAATGTCTCTTCATATATAGAATAACCTAAATTGTGAGACTTTGCGTATCTTAAAGCAGTATCAGCATATAAAATTGAATTTTCTTTATTTATTGAAGCACCTATTGTAACATTTATGTTTGTATATTTATTTGCTGTAGTAATATAGAATTCAAAATCTTCGATCGCTTTTTTTATTACTAATATCTCATCATTAATATTAAAAAGTTTATCACTTTTTTTTCTTAAAAGTCCAAAATTATCACTATATAACCTATATACTTTATAATCACTCTTAATATTGAATTTTTTTAAAATATATGAAAGTTGTATAAGTATTTGATTACCAATATTAAAGTTATATATACTATTGTACTGTTGAAAAGAATCAATATTAATTAAAATTAAAACTGAAGAATTACTATAACTTTCAATATCTTTTTCTAAAGCTTGTTGATTATAAAGACTTGTTAATTTATCAAAATAAAGTTGATTTTCTAAGGCCAAAGTTCTTATTTTTACTTTTTCTTCTAACTTTTCATTAATATCAAGTAAAAAAAGATTCTCTTTTTGAATTTCAATATCTTTTTTTCTATGATCATTATTTTCATTAATAATATTACAATTTTTTGCAAAAACATCTATCATATGATTATACTTTATTGGCTTATGGATAAAGGAATTTATTCCAATATTAATTAACTCTTTTAAATATCTATTTTCTTCATGCGCAGAGAGTATAATAATTACTTGTTCATTATTTACTTCAAGTATTTGTTTAGATAATTCAAAACCGTTTAAGTTTGGCATTTCTATATCACTTACTATCAAATCATAATATTTATTATTTTTATAATAATGTCTTTTATACTTTTCAAATGCTTGTAAACCATCACTAGCAGTATCTACAAAATTAAAAAAATCATCAAACATGAGTTTTGTTTGAGATAATAACTCGTACTCGTCTTCAACATATAAAATATGTAAGTCTTTAGAATTTCGATAAAGGTCTGAAATTTTAAGCATTTTTATCCTTATTTAATTTTTATTATAAAACTATTTTAAATGTAGTTACGTCATTTTCGCAGCTAACATTAATTTTTCCATTATGATTTTTTTCAATTATCATTTTAGACATATATAAACCTAAGCCTGTTCCATTATTGCCTTTTGTAGAGAAATATGCATCAAATATTTTTTTAATATTTTTTTCTGCAATGCCTTTACCATTATCTATTATTTCTAATACTATATTATTATCTAAGTCATATGTGTTTATCCATATCTTTGGATTATTAATCTTTTTATCATCAAAATTATCTATGGCATTTTTTAATAAATTTATAATTACCTGCATAAGTTCATTATTTAATAATGTCTTTTTTATCTTTGAATTTAAATTATAATAAACGTCTATACCTTTTGATGATATTGTAAGTTCAAGAATACTTAAAGCCTGATCAATAGATTTTTTTATTACGCAAAGTTCATGTTTTTTATTATTATTAAAGAAATTTCTAAAATCATCTATAGTTGCAGATAGATTTTGAACATATGATTCTATATTTGAAAAAGTATTATCTAAAAAGTTAAGATGTTCAATTTGTCCTTTTTTAGAATCTAAATCATATTTTTTTAATTCAATTTTAACTTTTAACTTAATTGCAGTTGCAGAAATCGCTCCAAGTGGTTGTCTCCATTGATGAGCTATCATACTAATCATTTCACCCATTTGAGCCAATACAGATTGTTCCTTTAACATTTCATCTTTTTTCTTTAATTCACTCAAATCAATAATGGAAATGATTCTGGCTACTTTATTATTTATAAGATTAGTTTTTAGTTTGACTATAGCTGGGAAATATTTTCCATGTTTTGTAATTAATGTTACTTCAAAAGGTTCATTCAAATTTAAATCGGCATTTTTCTTTATAATATCAAAAGAATCACTCGAAACTAAATCAAAAAAGTTTTTACCAAGTAATACAAATTTATCTTTTGCATTAAATAAGTTTACTGAAGAATAATTCAAATCAATACAAGTATATTCTTCATCAAGAAAAAATAAAGATTCTATTGTAGAATTAACTAGATGCTTATGATTTAATAAAGATGTATTTAACTCATTTGAAATTTCATCTCTTTTTCTAATAGAATTTCTTAGATTAAGATTCCATAAATATAATAAAAGCAAAATAAGCAGTGTTATGCTTGGTAAAACATACTTATATAAATAAGTATAATCAAATCCTTTTTCAAACCTTATTGTTGACCATTTATTTTTAATATTATTATGCTCATCTAAAGATATAGAAGTAACTAACTTATTGAAAACTTCAACTAAATCAAAATTATCAGTAGTTGTCATAACTCTTAAGTTCCATAAGTCATTTAACTTACCAGCAATTTTTATATCATGAAAATCTTTTTTATTTATAATATAACTTATTGTATACAAAGAATCTACTAATCCAAAAATCTTATTTTTTTGAATATCTGCTAATGCTTCATCAATATTATCATATTTAATAATATCCATTTTTAGATCATATTCGTTAATTTTATTTAAAAATCCATTTTTTTCAATTACTGCAATTTTTTTATTACTTAACTCATCTAAAGAAGATACATAATTTTTATTTTCACTTGTAGCAATTACCATAGGTGAGGACATATATTCTTCTGTATAAAAATAATGATTTTTATTTATTGAAGTTTTTGCAGTTGATGGTAAAATATCACACATTTTTTCATTTAAAAAGTAATATGATTCATGTTCTGATTTAGTATTTATTATTCTAATAGGAATATTAAGCTTTTTACTAAATAAGTCTAAATAATCAGGAACCATTCCTAGATTTTTAAAATCTTCGTATCCAGAAAATGGCATACGATTCCCTTCAACACAAGCTAATATTTCTTTTTTATTACGCAAGTAACTTTTTTCTTCTTTATTTAAATCTAATTTATCTTTTCTATAAATAATGCTATTAAAATCTATTTCATTTTTAGTTAAACCTAATACCTTGTATATATCAAAAATTTTACTTACCTTATCCTTATTAATATCTCCAATATTCTTATTATTAGAAAAAGCTAATTTCCTTAATTGTCTTGCTTCAAAGTCTAATTCATCTTTTGATTTATTTTGTTCATTATATTTACTGAAAATCAAATTAACAGTTTCATCTATATGTTTAAAAGCATAAACCCAACCTTTTAAACTTGCTTCAGTAAATTTTCTAACTCTAATTGGATGATTTTTATACTCTTTTTGACTTGTGAATAGAAGATCTCCATAAAAATCAAAACCATAGTCTTTAGGAGAAAAAATTGTATAGTCTATATTATTTTTCTTTAATATGTAAGGTTCATTTGAACTATATGCAGCCATTAAGTCTATTTTACCACTAATTAAATCATCAATATTTAAAGAATGCTTTACAACTTTTGTTTGTAAAAAATCCATATTTTTTGATTCAATCATAGCTCTTAAAGAGGTATTACCTAAAGCATCATCAGTAAGCATTATACGTTTATTTTTAAAATCATTTATTGTATTAATATTTGAATTTTTTTTTGATAAGAGTATCAATGGAGTTGATTGAAAAACTGCTGCTAGAGCAAGAAGTTCTTTCCCCTCACTCATATCAATAAATATAGATGATCTACCAATTGCATATTCCGAATTTCCAATTATAACTTCATTAGTAGTGGAAATATTTTGTTTATAAGGTTTTATATTTACAGCTAAACCAACATCAGTATAAAAACCTTTTTCTTTTGCCATATAATAACCTGCAAATTGAAACTGGTTCAACCATTGAAGTTGTAAAGATACTTTTTCTAAAGCAAAAGAATTAATAGGAAGTAGTAAAAAGAAAAAATAAAAAATAAAATATTTACACATATAATTGCCTTGCAATAATTTATAACGAGATTACATACTATATAAATAAACATAAATATACTATTAATAATGATAATAAATTCCATTTAATAGTATTTGTATACTATAAATAATATTTATTGACATTAAACCAAGTATAAAATAAGATAAAATATAATTAGTAATTTCATTTGCTATTAAATATCTTTTTGATTTTATTAATGATAACCATAATCGTTTTAATTAAATATTAAGTTTTAAAGATATAGAATTTTAAAAAACAAAAAGGATTAATGTGTTAGCGATGTCGTTAGTAAATACTGCAACAAATATAGCTATTGGATCATTAACTACAAAGATATTTGATTCATTTATTACTTCAAAGTTCACTCAAAGACAAGAGAAAAAAAAATGGTTAAGAGAAAAACAGTTAAATTTGTTCTCACAACTTTCAGAAGATGTAATTTCAATTAATTGTCAAAACTGTTTAAAGAAGAAGATATCAATCAAAGAAAATGTATTTAAAATTATTTTATTAATAGAAGATAAAAATTTAAAAACAAATCTAGAAAATTATATATTTATATTAGATGAATATGAATGTTTTAAAGATGAAATTGATATTATAAAAATAAATAAAGAGCTAATGAAAATGCTTGGAGATTATATTAAAAAAATATAAAGAACTTATTAATTTTAATCCTATATTTCAATTCTAGAATAGAATAAATAATAAATATTATCTAATAATAAGTCAAGATTAAGTAAATAAAATTTAATTTTTATAATCTATTATCAACTCTCTAAATTATTACTTTTTCAACTTATTTTTAAGTATCTATAAAGAAAAATCTTATTAATATTATCTTATTAATTATCAATAAGATAATATAGTTCAAATGTGATATTTTATTTAATTAACTTGTTAAATATTTAAGTAAATATTACTGTTACTAAAAGATTAAATTGTTATTCTAAATTAATATAAATTAGAATATTTTTTAAAAATTAACACAAGGATAAAAGATATTGAAAGCAATGAATGAACATGAAAAATATTTCATTATAAATGAGTTTGAAGATGGTTGGGGCATGGAAGATATTACATGCGAAGAACAACTATTTGATTATTGTATTGAAGCACTATTTATACCTGAAGAAAAAATCAAAGAACTCAACATTTATAATAGTTTTAGTCTTGAAATTATTCTTAATGAGTTAGATATAGAAGATATTTCTGAAGATTGGTATATTAACCTTATAAAGATATCTAAAGAGTAATTATTTCGTATGAGAACAAAACTTTTAAAGTAAGTTACTTATTTTTATACTTCGTATATTTTTATAAGCTATAAGCTATTTTAAAATATACGAAGTTAAAAATATAATTAACTTCAAACAATAAGCTGTACTTTCAACTTAATTTACATGCTAATGTACTAATTAATATACTAAATCCAATATTTTATATATAAATAAAATTACAATTTTTATTTTGTAGGTTAGTTTTTTTAAGTAAGATAAATGTGAAAGTAGATTATTGGAAATAATTAAATCATCAAGCTTAAAATTAGTGATTGTAGACAAAAACTTATTTTTTATATAAAATAACTCCTCTTAAAATAACAAATAATCTAAGAGAAGTTTTTTATAAATACTATTTATATATCATAAATAACTGTTTGTTTTTTAAAAATAGTTTCTGTTAAATGTTTTTCTTTATTTTCTTCTTTATTTTTATAATGAACCAACACAACTTTTGAAGTTATAAATTTTCCATCAATTTTATCGTTAGAATTTCTACTACTAATAATATCACAAAAATACTCTAAATTTTGAACTAAACCTTTACTTCTAAATTTAGGTAAAATTTCTCTAAATACTTCTAAATCATTTGATTTGGAAAAGTTTTCTATTAAATCAATCTCATTATCAGACGAAGATAAAATCTTTTCTAATTTCTCAACATCTTTATCATAAATTGCATTCTCAAAAATCTTATTAACATTAATTAACATCATCTTAAATCCTTAGTTTTTTTATTTTCTTGTTTCTCATTTTCTTGTTTTCTTAATTTATCCCATTTTTTTTGTAGCTCTTTAAAATCAATTTTTTCACTATTACTCATAATAAAGTCCTTTCTCTGGTAAATTTCCACCAATAAGTTTTGGATTACTTTTCTTTAAAATATTAAAGAAAAACTCCAAGTCAGTTTTAGATTTCTTTGCACTTAAACTTTCTAATTTAACATTTTTTATAGAATCTTCAAGACCATTTGCTTCTAACATAGGTAAGGTTTTTACTACCAAAGAAGCAGCTTCTTTTGGATTAGATTTATACCACTCAAGTGATTTAGTATACTCTTGCAAAAACCTTTCTATTAATATTTTGTTCCCTTTTATTTTTCCTATATATGCTATACCAGCCTGTGGTATTTTTGCACTTGTTTTAAAAAGCTTACCCCACTCTTCTTGTAAATCACTACTTCTATACAAAGTTGGTGCAATAACACTTGCGGGAAATGATTTAGTTTTCCTTAGCGCAATTGAAATAGCAGGTTCAGCTAATAAAGCATGATCAACTTGCCTTAATACTAACATTTGCATTGCATCTATTGGACTAGATACATATTTTAATTTAAAATCCTTTTTTGGATTTAATCCACTTTTTTTAGCTAATTCGTTAAATACGATTTCTGGCATATCCGAACGAAAAGGCATTGCAATTTCTTTATCTTTAAAATCAGCAATTGTTTTGAGACTGGGGTCTCTAGATAACATACCTAGAATACCCCATACTGAAACATTTAGTAGTTTAATATCAATTTTTTTGTTATACAGATTTGCAGCTACATTTGTTGGCATAGCGATGAATTTAACTTCACTGTTTAAAACCAGTGCTCTAAGTTCATCTGGGTTTTTCCATAATCTAAATTCTATTTTTTTTCCTAAATCCTTTAATACATTATTTTTAATCATATGCATAATTGGATGTGATACGGATGCAAATGGTCCTGCAACAATAATTTTATTATCTTTATCTAATTCAGAAGAATAAGAGAACGTAATTGTAATAATAATTGCTACATATATTTTTCTTAAACTTAACAATAGTTTTCCTTATGATATTTAATGAATAATATCAATTTAAAACTTAAAGTTTAATAATTTTGATAATCATTATTACAATATTAGCAAATAATCTTTTTTTGCTTAGTATACATAATATATATGATTATTTATATATTAATTTATTATATCATATATTACATTATATTTAGAGTTAAATGCCAATTATTTGAATAGAAAATTCATATAATTGGCACTTTGTTACTTTAGACAGATTGTTATTTTATATATTTAGTAACTACTTAAAGTTCTAACTTCAAAAGATTTTTCTTCTAAATGTTTTTTTATATTTTCTTTTTTATTTTCTTTGTGTATCAAAACAATTTTAAAAGTTTTTAATGTTTCAACACTATTACTTGTTGGATTGTTAGCAATCATATCACATATATTTTCAAGATCTCTAACTAATCCTTTACTCCTAAACTTAGGAAATAACAAGCTTAATTTTTCTAAATCATTAGATTGTGTAAATTGTTCCACTAAATCTACTTTATCATCTGATGAAGACAGCATATTTTCGATTACTTCAATTTTATTTTCATAAATCGCATTTTCAAAAATTTTATTTACGTTAATTAAATCCATTCCTAACCCCTAGTATTTTTATTTTTATGTTTTCTTGCTTTTTTAACTTATCCCATTTTTTTTGCAATTCTTTTAGATTAATCTTTTCATTACTACTCACGTAGACTCCTTATCTAATTTATTATTAGTAATATTTAAAATAAATTTTAAAAAATTGTGTAATTCTAACTAAAAAAACTTAATTATTGATAATAAAAAAGTTGATTAAATTATTTAACAATGATTTCACCCAGGTATCCCATCTACTCTTGGGTTTAGTAAGAAAGGAAAAAATAATTTCATATAAATAATAAAAGGTATCCCCCACAATATTGATGACACAATATAACTTTGAATTAAATATTCTTCATAAAAAGGTATTAAGCTTCTAATTATAGTAGCTATTATTATAAAAACAACACCTAAAGCTATATAAAAATTTGAAAAAAGGTGTCTTCCTGTATGTATTGTTGAAATTATTATCATTACAATATAAAATACTAAACCAAAAACACCTGTTGTTAAAAAATGTCTAAAGTGATTTAAAGCATATAAATCATCATTTAAATAATCAAAAGCTAAAAATCCATATCCACAAGACATCAAAATAAAAATAGATATCATATATATAACAAAAGGTTTTAAGAGTATGTTATTGTCTTTTAAAAAAAAGTCATTAATAATTCCTAAAATAGATGCAGCACTTGCAAAAGCTACATAAGCCAATATTGAATTATCTGGAAAAAAGAATTCTAATATCGTATAAATACTAACACAAAAAATAGCTAAATTATATCTAGGTGCCCTTGAATAAAAAGTTTCGTCTATTCCTTCATATTCTAATAATTCATTTATAGCTTCCATATTTATTCTTCGTAAAGCTAATAATTCTAATATAGTAAAACATCCTAAAGATAATAATAATATCTCATAAGTACTTGTTTTAACAAAACTCAGAATACTCAAAAAAAAGTATATTTGAAGTGCAAATAATGTAAGCAAACCAATAGCTAAAGATAAATGTCTTCTTTTTGGATCAAATACTACGGGTTTAAAAACTAAAATTATAATCCAAAGTAAGGGTATTAAATTTATAAAAGATACTATATAAATATTTATATAATCTATAAACCAAAAACTTACTCTACCTAATAACCATATAAGAATCAAAATAGCTAGATATTTACCTACTACAGGTATAGTTCCAGGAAAAAGTTCTGGCGCCCCAGTTAAAAAAAATGCAATGATACCAGCTATACCTATACCAAATAACATTTCATACATATGCCAAGATAAAGGATCTTTAATAAAAGATAAACTAATGATTCCACTAAAACTTAAAGACCATAAAATAATAGATATTACTATATATGGAGCTAATAACAAAAACATTGGTCTAAATCCATATGCTAAATATGATGGATACTCTCCACTTGGATAATGACTATAATGATTTGTTGCATATTGTTTATACTCTTTTTTATCAATACTCATTTTAACTCCAATTCAAATGTATCAATAATCTTTTCATCGGAAAGCAATTTTACTGTTTCTTCATAAACAAATTTATCATCACGAAACTCTTGAGATAAGTCATATTTAAAAGTTGTAACTATATGCCCTACTGGATTAGCCTTTAAAACTAATACTTCATTACTTAATTTTATAGCTTCCATTAAATCATGAGTAATAAATAAAACACTTAAATTATATTTTTTTATTGTTTTTATTAATAAACTTTGTAGCTCTTTTTTTAAACCAATATCTAATGCTGAAAATGGTTCATCTAAAAAAAGAAGTGAAGGTTTTAAAACCATTGCTCTAGCAAAAGATACTCTTTGTTTCATTCCTCCACTTAAATCTTTAGGGAACTTTTCAAAATCATCTTCTTCTAAACCAAATTCTAAAGCAATCTGCTTAGCTTCTTCATCTCTTTTAAACTTTTTAATACCTTTTGCTTTAAGTCCAAAAGATATATTATCAATAACATTTTTCCAAGGAAGTAATCTTGGTTCTTGAAAGGCATAAGAAGAATTTTTAAAACTATTTTTAATTTTGCCTGTTTCTAAATCTAGTAAATTAGCACACAGGTGTAATAATGTTGTTTTTCCACCACCACTAGGACCAACAATCGATAAAACTTTTCCTTTTTCCAACTTAAAGTTAATATCCTTTAATATATCATCGAAACCAAAAGAGTGAGAAACATTTTGAACTAATAATTCTTCTAATCTCTCCATAATTCAACCTCTCGTTTTATTGGTTCTAAAATTAAATATTCCAAGATTAAAAGTGTTCCAATCATAATAACAACCAGCGCTAAAGCTGTTGGTGTATCTAATTGACTTCTTGCAATAGCAAGTGCTGCACCTATGCCATCATTAGCTGATAAAAGTTCGGCCATTACTACAATTTTCCAAGACATACCTAATGCACTAACCCAAGCAGGAAATATATAAGAAAAAATATGAGGAAAATAAACATCTAACAGTCTCATTTTAAAAGGTACATTAAAACTATCAGCCATCTCTTTTAAATCTCCTTCAATCGTTCTAGTTCCTTGTAAAGCCCCTATAAATATTATAGGAAAAGAGGCAACAATAACTGTAAAAATAACTGTCATATCACTCATACCAAACCAAATCATAGCTAGAACAATCCATGCAATGGGAGGCATACCTACTAAGATTGTTACAATTGGTCTACTCATAATTGATGCAGTAATAAATAAACCTGATATTAACCCCAATAAAGAACCAAGTAATAAAGATAATGAAAAACCAATTAATGCTCTTTTTATAGTCAAAAACATATCCTTCCATACATTTTCATCATGCAACATCTGAAATAAAGTGTAAAATGTCTCTTTAGGACTTGGCAATACTAAATTACCATATAATTGATTTCCTAAATCCCAAAAAGCTATAAATAGAAAAATTGAAGCAATTGCACCCCAACCACTCCATAAATATGAAGGAAAATCTTTAATTAGCTTAATTATAAATTTCATATATATCTTTCTTAAAAAATTAATTTTATTATATTATTTTCAAAAAATAAAATATTGATACTTATCAATATTGATATTTTTTATAAGAATTATTATCAATATAATATAATAGAATACTTAAAAAAGCTAGGATAAGAGAAGAAGGTTTAAAATTAAATATATAAATTCAAGCAAAACCTATATTAGGGTTTCGCTTACTTTTTTAATTTATTATCAACAAACCAAAAAAATGAAAACATTAATCCTGGCGTTTTAGCTTTGCTTTCATCATAAATAAACTCTTTAAACTCTTCAATAGGTAAAAACATTGTTTCAATTTGTTCGTCATTAATACCACCACCATCATGAACTTTCATTGACTCATTTATAGATGCAAAATAAAGACTTTGACAAGCTCCACTTACACCAACATTAGTATAAAAAGATGTTATCTTTTCAATATCTTCCAAAGGAACTTCATATCCACACTCTTCATTTATTTCCTCTTTAACTATTACATTTAAAGGCTTTTCTTTATCTATAATACCTGCACAAAGTTCATAAGTACATAATTTTGATTCATCATTTAAATACACAGGTGCTCTAAATTGTTTTACTAATAAAAAAGCATTTTCTTCTTCATGATAAAGTAAAACTGCTACGGAATCAAAACTCTTTACAGCTTCCCAAGCTTTTTTTATACCATTTTGCTTATATGTTAGTTTTACTGGATGAACAAACTTAGTATTATTTAATTTGTCAGTTTTAAAATCTTCTATTTTATTATTCATTATTTACCTTTTTGATATTTTATTTTAATTTATATAAAATAACAGTAAATAGGTTTTTTAATCATATATCAAAGGTAACATTATGAAACTTGTATATATTGGACCAAAAGAGATTATTTCACATCATGGTATTGATTTTAAAAGTGGTAAAGATGATAAATACGTATATATAAATTATGCAATGAATATATACAATGCAATTCACCATGATTATAAAAAAAATATAATTTATACTCATACTATTGAAGATAAAACAACAAATGACGAAATTATTTTAGAGAGAATTCTATCATTAAAGCCTTCATTACAAATAATATGTGAAAAAGAAATTCAAAACTTATCTAACTTAATAGATAAAGAAATAAAACATATCGAAAATTTAGATAATTTAACTAATGAAGAAAAAGAAACATATAAAAATAATCAAATTATTATGAGAAATTATAGATTACAAAGAGAAACAAATAAAATAATATATAATCATTTGATAGAAATTGTTGTTGATGATATATTAGATAAAAGATTAAAAGAGATCAATACACCTTTTAATGAGAAGTTTTGGCATTGCTTACAATCTGTACAAGGAGAACTTTCTAATCATAATAAAAGATCCATTGGTTCCAAACTTACTACAATCCACAAAGAGATAATAACTATCTCTTTAAAGATTAATTCTATTGGGAAATAACAATATTTTTGAAATCTACACTAAATGTTGAACCTTCATTTAATTTAGAAATCAAATTAAGTTTTAACTTATACTCTAAACAGATTCTTCTAACTATATCAAGACCTATTCCAAAGCCACCTTCAATATTTGAACCTCTTACATATCTTTTAAATATCTCTTCTTGATCATCTTCACTTATACCTATTCCAAAGTCTTGCACATAAAAAACACTATTTTTTAAAGATACTTTTATATTTGAATCTACATTACTGTATTTAATTGCATTAGAAATCAAATTATTAATTAATTTTCTCGTTTTAGTTTTATCCATAATAATCTCACAATCTTCAACATCATACTCTAATAAAATTTTTTTTGTGACTGAAATATCATTGAAAAAATCTATACTCTCACAAATCATTTCATCTAATCTAAATTTTTCTTCTACACTTTCATGAAATGAGTCAAAAGCTGAAAAATGTATATCATTATAAATTTGAGATATTTGTTTTGAACTACTTAAAATATATTTCATCATTTTATCAGGGCTTTTCCCTTTTTTTAACATACTAACTGATGTCATTAAAACTGATATTGGAGTATTTAATTCATGTGCAGAATCCTTAATAAAATTATCCATATCTTCTATTTTATTACGAACTGGTTTTAATAATATTTTTGAAAGTAAAAATCCAATAAAACCTACAAATATAGAACTTAAAATTAAAATAAAGACTACATAAACTTTCATTTCATCTCTATTTTCGATACCTTGACAAGTTTCCATAACAATATATTTTATAGGTATCATTTTTTCATTTAATTTTTCTATATAGAAATGATATATATCACTTTCATAAAATTTTTTATCTAAATCTACGAAATCAATTCCATCAATATATGAAAAGATAAGTTTCTTATCTTTATCAAAAAGCGCATACTTTAAAGCATCTTCTTCCAATTTTTTTGGAACAAATGTCTTATGATGCATATAAGAATTTAATATATCAGTTTTTATTCCCATAGAAGCATTACTTAATTCCATAGTACAAGTTTTTTCTAAAGTTTTCATTTCTTCTTTATAATGCATATATAATAATATACCAATTAATAGCATTGCTGAGCCTACGTAGATTGATAAGAAACTAACTAAAGCTTTTGTTTCACTTTTATTCAAATTTATAACCTATTCCTCTTATTGTTTGTATTCTATCTTTACCTAAAAGTTCTCTTAGGTTTTTGATATAAACTCTTATAGTTGCGTCACTTGGCATCTCTTCATAAGCCCAAATATTTTGTAATAATTCTTCACTTGATACAACTCGACTTTTATTTTTACAAAAATACTTTAAAATATCTCTTTCTTTTAAAGCTATACTTTTTACTTTTTCACCTATAATTAATTGACATGATTCAGGAATAAACTTAATATTAGAAGAAATTTCTATATCTTGATTTTGTTCTATTAAATATAGTTTACAAAGTTTTAAAATACGTTGATCTAATTCTTCAAGGTCAAAAGGTTTTTTAATATAATCATCAACTCCACTTTCAAATGAATCTTTTAAATGTTTTGTATCTTGATAAGCAGTTAAGATAATAGCTGGTGTTTTATTCTTATAATCTTCTCTTATTGTCGTTAAAACTTCAATACCAGTCATAATAGGAGTATTTATATCTAAAAGTGCTAAATCAAATACCTCATCAATTAAATACTCCAATGCCTCTTGTCCATTAGTAGCTAAAGTAACTTCATAACCTTTATCACTTAAATGTTCACACAATAAATCACTTAACGCCAACTCATCTTCTAATAATAAAACTTTCACATTTAATTCCTTTTAAACCATATATATTACATTATACTAAAATAATGGATACTAACTTATACCTTATTTTTATAAGCTTTATATTTCTTTACAAACACTGGTAAAAGTGTCAATGAACCTAATAAAATAAAAGCAAATAAAATATCTTTACTAAACACATCTCCTAAAGATTCAATATTAGATAATTGACTTCCTGCATATGTATAAACAAATGATCCAGGAATAATTCCTATAGATGTAGTAATAATAAATGATTTTAAATCAAGTTTCGTTACTCCACATAGAAAATTAACTAAAAAGAAAGGAAATATAGGTAAAAACCTTAAACTAAAGAGATATTGATATTTATTGTTATCAAGTTCTGTATTAAATTTTTCTAACTGTTTTTCATACTTAGATTGAACTTTTTGTCCAATTATATATCTTGCAAATAAAAATGCAAAAATTGCTCCAACTGTTGCTCCAATATTTACATATAAAGTTCCAGAAACTGCACCGAATAAGGCTCCTCCACTAAGTGTTAGAACTGTGGCAATTGGTATTAAAAATGCAACTGAAACTATATATACTAAAACAAAAACAACAATTGTTAATAAATAGTTTTCATTTACAAAAGTTGTCAATACATCTTTTTGAGATTTTAAATTCTCAAAAGTAAAATATGTATCTAAATCAAAAAATTTAATCAAAGAGATTATCAATACAAATACCAATAATATTATTATTTTACTTTTCATCTTAATTACCTGTTAACAAAGATTTTGCTTTTTTTAAAAATTTTAAAAATTTATTATTTAGCAATTTACTTATATAAAATTGTTTTGAAGGCTGTTTAATAATATCTGAATATGTTGGATATAAATATACCATTTTAGATAATTTATCAAATGTAATATCAAATGTTTTAGCTAATTGTAACTGATGAATAAGTTCCCCAGCCCTACTTCCTAATATAGATGCACCAATTATTTTTCCATTTTTTAATACACTTATTTTTATCATTCCTATTTTATCAACATCGGTATACCCTCTATCAGAGTTTTTATACTCAAACTTATATGTTTGTACCTCATCTTGATATTTTTCCTTTGCCTCTTTTGGTGTTAATCCAATTTGAGCTAACTCAGGGTCTGAATATACACACCATCCTATATTTTTATAAGAAATTTTTTTCTTAATAGGAAGTCCAATATTTGAAGCAGACACTATAGCTTCTTGTTCTGCTATATGAGTAAACTTATGTTTTGTAGAGACATCACCTATTGCATATATATTTTCATTTGATGTTTGAAGGAACTCATTTACTTTTATTCCTTTTTCATCATAAGTAACATTAGCATTATTTAAACCTAAATCAACATTAGGGGCACGACCTGTTGCTATTAATATCTCTTGTGCACTTATACTTTTTTCTTCACCATTATAATTTATTACAGTAGTTTTTAAATCTGAGTCTTCACTAACTTTATTAAAAGATACATCTCCTAAAAAGTTAATACCCTCTTTTTTTAACTGTTCTAATAAAATTTCTGATAACTCTTCATCACTGCTTTTTAATATTCCACTACTTCTAGAAAGAATAGTTACTTTAGAACCTAATCTATTAAAAGCAGTTGCCATTTCTATTCCAATGGCACCTGTTCCTATTACAATCATAGATTCTGGGATTTTCTCTTGTAAAAAGATATTTTCATTTGTCAAATAAGAGATATTTTCTAAGCCCTCTATATTTGGTATTTGTGCTCTTGCACCTGTTGCTATTATATACTTTTTTGAGTGATAGATTTTACCATCTACTTCTATCTCATTTTCATTTAAAAATGAAGCAGAACCCTCTATAATATTAACTCCTGCTTTTTCAAAAATTTCTGGCGTTTCATGAGCATATATTTCATCAACTACACCTCTTACATGAGATAATACATTTGATGTATTAATCTCTAACTCATTTGAAGATAGACCATATTTATTTATATTTTTTGCATCATAATAAGCTTTTGCAGATTTTAATAATGTTTTTGAAGGAACACAACCACTATGTGTACAATCACCACCTAACTTAGCTCGTTCTACTATTGCAGTTTTTTTACCAAAAGCTACTAGTATTTTAGAAGCAACTAAACCAGCAGGTCCTCCTCCAATAATTATAACATCAAATTTTTCCATGACTCCTCTTTTTTTAAAAAATTTATCGTATGTGTATCTTTAAAATAACTATTTTTATATTCATAATAAAAATCTTTTAAATCTTCAATAATATCAATATCATTTAAATGATTTAGTAAGTATATATTTTTCCTGTGTAGTTTTTGTAAAGTTTGATTTAAAACAATGTTAGTACTCCAGCTTATATTATTAAAAACCTCAGGAATAAATGTATTTTTATTAAAAGCAATCAAATAATATCCACCATCAATACTAGGACCTAATACTATATCATTTTCATTAAGTTTTAAAAAACTATTTATTATCATATCATTAGAAATATGAGGAGTATCACTTCCTATAAGAACAATTTTTTCATATCCTAAATCAAATTGTTGTTCAAAGGATTTTTTCATTTTGATTCCCAAATCACCCTTAACTTGCAAAAAGTTATTATAATTACCAAACTCATCATTAACTTTTTTTAAATTAGGATAGGCGCAAAGTTTAAAATCAAAATTACTATTTTTTAAAGTACAAATTAAATCTTTAACAAAACACTTATATAAATTTAAAGTAAAATCTTCTCCACAAGTCTTTGATAATCTTGTTTTTACAAAACCCTGTTTAGGTTCTTTAACAAACATGATTACTAAATTTTTTTTACTTTTATAAATCAAATTTTATTTACTCAAAATATTATATTTAATCATTAACAACAAGAAGCAGATAAACCAATTTCTCTTTTTTCCTTATTCTCATAAGTACTTGCTAAAGTTTCACAACCATTAAATTCTCCAAAATGAATATCAGTATTTCCTATAATTTCAAAATAGTCTTTATATCTAGTTTTACTTAACATATCAGCCGTATTTTTACAAACATGTTCAGGTCTATTTATTTCAAATAGATGATTAGAATCTAATTGGAACTCTAACTCACTCTCTTTAATTCCACCTTTATATATTGCAAACTGTCCATAATCTTCACAAACAGAGTCTAAATCTTCTATTTTCCAAAGTCTATATGTGATTGAATAGAACTTTGTTTTACCAATTACATTTTTCATTTCATCATCTGTTATCTCTATTTCTTTAGTACTTACTATTCTAGGTTCAACAAACCCTGCTTCTATAGCAAATCTAACAAAATCATTTGCATATAAAGCTCCACCTAAACACTCTCCATGTAAAACTTTATCTTTTCTAATATGTTCAGGCAGTCTTCTATTTGAATAAACATCAGAGAAGTAGAACTCACCACCATATTTTAAAAGTTTAAATACTTTTTTAAGAATATCTCTTTTGTCTTCAAGAAGGTTAATAACACAGTTTGAAGTTACAATATCTATTGACTCTTCTTTAAAATGTTTATCAATATTCTCAATATAATCATGTACAAAGTTTGTATTAATTTCATCATACTCAAATCTATTTGTTTGAGCCTTTTGATGTTTTTTAGCAACTTTTATTTGATTTTCAGTCATATCAATACCATGTACAAATCCAGTTTGACCTGCAAGTTTTGAAAGAATATAGACATCTCTACCACTTCCACAACCTAAATCTAACATAATTTGATTCTCTAAAACTAAAGGCATTGGAGAACCGCAACCATAATACCTATCTTTAATCTCATCCATAATATATGGAAGTGTATCACGTACTCGTTTTGGTATCATATCTAACGTACAACAGGCAGTTGTTTTTAAATCATTACTAGAAGATAAAACTTCACCATAATATTCTTGAGCATTCTGTTTTGCATCAAAGTCTTCTACTACTTCACCATGACATGAACTTCCAGAATTAACTGTACAGGCGTAACAGTGAGAATCAAAAGTAATCTCTGGTTTAAAGTTTTTAAAATCTATATCCCAAAAAGGAGTGTTTTCATAACCTTTTACTCTTTTTTCTAAAGCAAGATTAAAATCACAATCATAAATATAACCCTCATAATCTAAAGAAAGAACTCTTTTACACATTACATTTTTAACTGTGCTTTCATTAAATTGTGCTTTTAATGTTCCCATATAATCATCTAAAAGACCATGCTTTTTTAAATCAAACTTAAATCTTTTTATTGGCATATTTACAATAGTTGCAAGTGAATTAAAAGTTACATCAAACTTCTCTTTTAATATTTTTTTGTACTCAGCTTCTAATTGAGCTTGAGGAGCAGGAAGATAAGTTCCTACTGGATTATAAACTAAATCAAGTTTTAGTTCATCTGTCCCATATCCCATTTCATTTAATTTTTGTAATAATTCTATAGTTTCATCATAAACTCCATTACCTCTTTGTTTAGTAGTGGCATCCTCAAAAACTGATGGCAATGAAGCTATTACTTTTACATTAAATTTTTTATAAAAATCTAAAAAATGTTCATATCTTTTATCATTTAAAACTGTTAAACTTGTACGTACTACTAAATTTTTACCAGCTTTATTAAGTCTTGTTAGAAAAGTTAAGAAGCTATCATTCATTTCAGGCGTTCCACCAGTAAACTCTACAGTATTAATATCCATTTCTTCTATTTTTTCTATAATTTTATTTGCTGTTAAAATATTCATATTTTTGTCACCCTTTGGACTTGCTCCAATGTGACAATGAGTACAGGTAAGGTTACACATATTTCCAATATTTATTTGTATTAAATCAAACTTATCTTTAAATATTTGTCTAGTTTGCCAAAAATCACTCATAATTTTGCCTTTTGTTAAGATTACTATTTTTTTCTATTATATAAGTATTTAGCAATAAAAATAAATAACTAAGAAGTTTTAAGTTAATAAATAAATTAGAAAAGAAATTATTTTAGCATAATAGCGTTTAAGCTATTATACTTTATTAGTAAGATTGGAAATTATAACATTTAACAATATGATTATTATTAATTACTGTTTTCTCAGGTTTTTTAACTGAACATAAATCAATTACACTAGGACATCTTGTTCTAAAAACACAACCACTTGGTGGATTTATAGGAGATGGGAGATCCCCATCTAAAAATTGTATTTTCTTTTTTCTTTCTAATTTTGGATCAGCAACAGGAACAGCAGAGATAAGAGCTTTATTATATGGGTGTAAAGGATTATTAAATAAATCATTTTTTTCAGCTAATTCAACCATGTTACCTAAATAAATCACCAAGATTTTATGAGATATATGTTTAATCACAGATAAATCATGAGAAATAAATATTAGAGATAGATTCATCTCTTTTTGTAAGTCCATAAGTAAATTTGTTACTTGTGCTTGAATAGAAACATCAAGTGCAGATACTGGTTCATCGCAAATAATTAATTTTGGTTTAGTAACTAAGGCTCTAGCTATTCCAATTCTTTGACACTGTCCACCACTAAACTCATGAGGATATCTATTAATTACATTTGGTAAAAGACCAACTTTTTTCATAACTTCTAAAACTTTTTCTTTTCTTTGAGCTTTATTTAATTCTGGAAAAAATGATAATAAAGGCTGCGATATAATATCCCCAATAGTCATTCTAGGATCCAAAGAAGCTAAGGGATCTTGAAAAATCATTTGTATATCTTTTTTATAATGCCATCTTTTATTTTCACTCATAGAATTTAGGTCTTGTCCTTCAAAAGTTACTTTACCAGATGTTATTGGAACTAAATCAATAATTGCACGTGCTAATGTAGATTTACCACAACCTGATTCTCCAACGATTCCTAAAGTCTCTCCTTGTTTAAGCTCAAAACTAACACCATCTACTGCTTTTAATTTATCATAACCAAAATCAAAAAAATGCTTGTTAGATTTTATATCAAACTGAACTTTTAAGTCTTCTACTTTTAAAATAACATCACGCATAACTATCCCTTTGAAATAAACAAGCTCTTTGTCTAGTATTATTATTAAAGTTTATTAACTCTGGTTTTTTTATTTTACACTCTTGCATAGCAGCATAACATCTTTGTTCAAAAGAACATCCCTTTGGTAGATTTAAAATATTAGGAGGATTACCTGGAATTGTCTGTAAAGAATCTAAATCATCAGTTAATTTTGGAATTGATTTTAAAAGTGATGTTGTATAAGGATGAGATGGCTCATAAAAAATATTATCAACACTACCATATTCCATAGTTTGTCCTGCATACATAACCATTACATCATCACAGGTTCCTGCAACAACACCTAAATCATGTGTAATTAGAATAATACCAGTATTAAACTCACTTTTAAGTTCATTTAACAATGCTAAAATTTGAGCTTGAACTGTAACATCAAGTGCAGTAGTAGGTTCATCTGCAATTAAAAGTTTAGGTTTACATAAAAGTGACATAGCAATCATTAATCGTTGTCTCATACCACCTGAAAATTCATGAGGATACATATTCATTCTTTTTCTTGATTCTGGAATTTTTACAGCATCTAACATTTTCACTGATTCTTCAAAAGCATCTTTTCTTGCCATACCTTTATGCTTTATTAATACTTCCATAAGTTGTTTCTTAACTTTTAAATATGGATTTAACGATGTCATAGGATCTTGAAAAATCATTGCAATTTGCTCAGCACGAATATGATTTAAATCTTTTTCAGGAAGATTCAAAATCTCTTTCCCCTGAAATTTAACACTTCCACTTGCAGTACCATTTTTTGCTAAAAGTCCCATTATTGAAAATACACTTTGACTTTTTCCACTACCTGACTCGCCAACAATACCTAAAGTTTTTCCTTCTTCTAAAGAAAAGTTAAGTTTATTTACTGCACTTACATTTCCATCAGGAGTTTTAAAACTAACACTTAAATCTTTTACTTCTAGTAAATTCATATTAACCCCTATCTATCTTTTGGATCAAGAGCATCTCTTAAGCCATCACCCACAAAATTAAAACAAAACAAAGTTACAACTAAAAACATTCCTGGAAAAATTAATTGCCAAATTGCAATATCCATAGCCTTTGAACCTTCATTAACAAGAGCACCCCATGAAGTATTAGGTTCTTGTACTCCAAGACCAAGAAAGCTTAAAAATGATTCAAATATAATCATATTTGGTATTAACAGTGTTGCATAAACCACAACAATACCAATTACATTTGGAATTATATGTTTTATTACTATTTTACCTTTTGAAGTACCACTTACATATGCAGCTTCAATAAACTCTTTTTCTTTTAATCCTAAAGTTTGTCCTCTAACAATTCTTGCAATATCAAGCCAAGAAACCATACCAATTGCAATAAATATAAATCCAATATTTCTTCCAAAAAATGTTACAAGTAAGATAACAAAAAACATAAAAGGAAAAGATGCTAAAATATCAACAAATCTCATCATTGCATTATCTACTCGTCCTCCCACAAATCCTGCAGTAGCTCCATATAATACTCCAATAATAACTGCAACTAATGCTCCCATTATTCCAACCATTAATGATATTTTTCCACCTTGAAGTGTTCTTACAAAGATATCTCTTCCTAGATCATCTGTTCCAAAAAAATGTCCATTTTCAAAATTTGGACCCATTTGCATATAATCCCAATCAATATCTTCATATGAAAAAGCAGATATATTTTGTCCAAATAAAACTAGCAATACAATTATTGCAATTATACATAAACTAAAAACAGCAGCTTTATTCTTTAAAAATCTAATTTTTGCATCTTGAAATAGACTTCTACTATCAAGTTCTAAGTTTTTTAAAGAGTCTTGATTCTCTTCATCTCTACTAATATTACTAATCATAATAAATTCTTTAATATTTAATTTTTGGATCAATAACAACATATAGAATATCTACAATTGTATTGAATAAAATCATTAATCCACCAACTATAATAGTTAGTGTTAACACCATGTTATAATCTCTATTTAAAGCACCGTTAACAAAAAGTTGTCCAATTCCTGGAAGACCAAAGATTGTTTCTATTACAACTGAACCTGTTATAATTCCAACAAATGCTGGTCCCATATAAGAAACAACAGGTAAAATAGCAGGTCTTAAGGCATGATGAATAATTATATATCTACTTTGCATTCCTTTTGCCTTAGCAGTTCTTATAAAATTTGAGTTTAAAACTTCAATCATACTAGCTCTCATAATTCTAGCAATTGAGGCTATATATCTAAAACTCATAGCCAAAACAGGTAAAATAATATACTCTATAGAACCACCATTCCATCCACCTGCTGGTAGAACTTTATAATAAATGGCAAATACAACTACTAATATAGGACCTAAAACGAAGTTTGGAATTGCGACACCAACCATTGCAAAAGACATCACGAAATAATCAATTTTTGAATTTTGTCTTAAGGCTGCAATTACTCCACAGGCTACGCCTATTACTATTGCTAATATAAAAGCCCAAATACCAATTTTAACTGATACAGAAAAGGATTCATTAACTAATTCATTAATAGTAAAATCTTTATACTTGAAAGATGGACCAAAGTCCCAACTTATAACATCTTTTAGATAATAGACATATTGCACATAAAGTGGTTTGTCTAAGTGATATTTTGCTTCAATATTTTTCATAAGTTCAGGTGAAATATCTCTATCATCTGTAAAGGGTGAACCAGGTGCGGAATGAACTAAAACAAAAGAAATACTAATTAATATTAATAATGTGGGAATAGCAATTAATATTCTTTTTATAATAAATTTTAACAAATTTAACTCCTAAAAAAAAGGGGTTTATATTTCTATAAACCCCTAGAATAATTAATTTTTAATATATAAATGTTTTGTATAAATTGCACCTAAAGGATTAACTTTTGGATACCCTCCCACTCTTTCTTTAACTAATCTTGCATTAGAATATTGAAATAATGGAATAACAGGCATATCTTCCGCAACTATTAAATCAATCTCTTGGTAAAGTTTGTTTCTTTTTGATTCATCAGTTGTAGCTCTTGCTTCATTCATCAATTTATCATATTTAGGGTTACTGTAAAAAGAATTATTTGAAGAGTGACCTTTTGTTAGTAAATCTAACATAGTTGATGCTTCATTATAATCACCGATCCAACCAGCACGTGCTACTTCGTAATTACCGGATTTTTTCTCTTGTAAGTATGTCTTCCACTCTTGATTTTTAAGTGTAACTATTACAGCTCCTTTAAAAACCTTTTTCCACATTGAAGAAATTGCTAAAGCATTTCTTTTATGTTGTTCACTAGTATTATATAAAAGTTCAAATTTCAAGGGATTTGATTTTGTTATACCAGCTTGTGCTAATAATTCTCTTGCTTTTTCATCTCTTTGTTTTTGAGTCCATTTTTGATATTCAGGTATTGGAGCTGTATATCCTGAAACAATATCTGGAACAAAAGTGTATGCCGGAATTTCTCCAGTTCCCAATACTTTTTCAGAAAGGATATCTCTATTTACGCCATAAGATAATGCACGTCTAACTCTAACATCATCAAAAGGTTTTTTCTTCATATTTAAATAGTAATAATATGTACCAACCCTTCCTAATACTTTTACTTCATTTGGTATAGTTTTAACAAGATTTTTATATTGATTTTTTGGTAATTCATATAAATAATCTATTTCACCAGCTTTATATCTATTTAATTCCGTAGTTTGCTCAGGAATTGGTAAAAATGTAACTTTGTCAATTTTAACATCATTTTTAGCGTAGTACTTATCACTTTTAACTAAAACAATCTTTTCATTAACTACCCACTCTTTTAAAACATATGGTCCATTTGTAACAATATTTTTTGGATTTGTCCATTTTTTACCAAACTTTTCAATAACTTTTTTTGGAACTGGAGCAGTTGTAATATGTGCAATACCAATTAAAAAGTAAGGAATTGGTTTTGATAAAGTTATTTCTAATGTTTTAGAATCTAAAGCTTTTACACCCAAAGAATCAACAGGTTTTTTACCATCCAAAATATCAGCACCATTTTTTATTCCTAAAATTTTAAAATACCAAGAATATTTTGCAGCAACTTTTGGGTCAACACCTCTTTTAAATGAATATTCAAAATCAGCAGCCGTTACGTCATCACCATTTGACCATTTAGCATCTTTTCTTATTTTAAATGTATAAATAGTTTTATCATCACTAATAGTATATGACTCAGCTTGACCAAGTATAACATTACCTTCTGAATCTTCAGTCATTAGAGTTTCGTATAAATCTCTCATAACATTTGAACCTGGAACGCCTTCACCTAGAGTTGGATCTAAGGTTGTAGGCTCTGCGCCGTTACCTCGTACTAATTCACTACTAGCATATAAACTTGTTATTGAAAATAAAACAAGAAATGCCAACTTTAAAAGTTTGCCTAAATACATAAATGTCTCCTTAAAATTAGATATTAAAAATTATATATTATTAAAGTGAGTTAAAAGTGAGTTTTTATTTCATTTATGTATAATTTCATTATGTAAAATATAGGATTTATTAATAAAAATTTCAATAATTATTCCAGTATTCAATGAAAAAAAAATTAACCCTTATATTAATAATATAATTTCAAATAAGAATTTTAAAAATTACGAAATTATAGTAGTGGATGGAAATAAAGATTCTACATTAAAATTAATAGAAGCTAAATCTATTATAAAAGCTAAATCAGAAAAAGGAAGATCAAGACAGATGAATAAAGGAGTTTCTTTATCTTCTGGAACAATTCTACTTTTTTTACATGCGGATACTATTTTACCTACTAAAGCATTAGAAGAGATAAGAAATATCTTAAAAAATAAAAATATAAAAGCAGGAGCCTTTGATCTTAGTTTCAAATCTAACAAAACATCTTTAAATATTATTGCAAAAATTGCTTCATGGCGTTCTAGAATAACAAAAATACCATATGGAGATCAAGCTATTTTTATTAGAAAAAATATATTTGAAGATATAGGTAAATATGAAGATATTCCGATTATGGAAGATGTAAACATAATGCAAAAACTAAAAAAGAATAATTATAAAATAAATATTTCAAATAAAAAAGTAATTACAAGTTCTAGAAAATGGGATAATAAAGGTGTTATTTATACAACTTTAAGAAATTGGATATTAATTAGTTTGTATTATTTAAAAGTAGATCCAAAAAAATTAGTTAAATTTTATAACTAACTTTTTTGCCATTTATCATAAGAAACTAATTCTTTTAAAAAAAAATTTAACACATTAATTAATCATTTTTTGAATAATTTGATAAAGAGTTTTTTCAGCATCTTTAAGAGTTTCTCCAAAAGTAACAACACCTTCAAAATGCCCTTTCATAACAAAAGCATTATGTAAAAAAGGATCAATATTTTTATATATATTTTTAATATCTTCAACCATTTCTAAAGTTCCATATGGAGTATCATTTGTACTTAAATAGTTATTTTTCAACATATAATCCCAAATCTTCTCGTTATGAACATGAATTACGGCTTTAATATCTTTATTTAAACTATAAATACATGCATGAGTTATTGCTTCTGAGCTTGGCTTACTAGGACCTTTTGCGTAAGTTTTAAATTTCTTAAAATCAACTTTTTCAACTAAAGAGTAACATTTAGAAGATAATTTTTCCAACTCACCTGTTTGAGTAGCAGTTATGACAAAAGAACTTTTAGTTTTAGTTTTTAATGATATATTACCATATCCAATTCCATTACTATATGCACCAATCAATCCTAATGCAAATAATCTAGATCTAACACTTTCAATCTTATTACACTCTTTTAAAGATATTTCACCCGTATTTTTATACTTAAGTGAATATTTAATTACACCTTCTTCATCATTCATCAAAAACCTTATATTATAAATAAATTGAGTACTTGATACTCATTGTTTAAATTTTTCTTTTATTGATTTTTCATTAGTTTTACATAAACCTTTTTCAGTTATAAGTGCAGTAACTAATCTTGCTGGTGTAATATCGAAACCATAATTAACTGCCTTAGAATCTTTTAAAGTAATTAAAACTTCTTCTACAATACCTTGTTTGTTTAATCCTTTAATATATTTAACTTCATCTTCACTTCTAGTTTCAATTGGTATATCCTTAACTCCATCTTTAATTTCAAAATCAAGTGTACCTTCTGGTATAGCTACGTAAAATGGAATATTATTATCATATGCAGCAAGAGCTTTTAAATATGTTCCTATTTTATTTGCAACATCACCATTTGCACTAACTCTATCAGCTCCAACTATACAAACATCAACTAAACCTTGTTGCATTAAATACCCACCCGTATTATCAGGAATAATAGTATGATTGATTTCATCTTTTGATAATTCCCAAGCAGTTAAATTAGCACCTTGATTTCTAGGTCTAGTTTCATCTACATAAACATGTATTTCTATCCCTCTTCTTTTTGCTTCATAAATAGGAGCTAAGGCCGAGCCATCATCTACAATAGCTAACCATCCAGCATTACAATGAGTTAGAACATTTATTGAGGTTTTTCCCTTCTCTTTCATTATTTTTTCTAAAACATCACATCCGTATTTTGCTATTAATGTACTTCTTTTACTATCTTCGTCACATATTTTTATTGCTTGGGCAAAGGAAAGTTCTAATAAATCATCATTTTTATTAGCATTTAAAATTTTTTCTAGCATAAGATCAACTGCCCACATTAAATTAACTGCTGTTGGTCTTGATTCTCTAATTTGTTTTATTTTTTTTACTATATATTTTAAATCTTGATTTTCTTTTACCGCTAAATAAACTCCAAGAGCACCAATATTTCCAATAACTCCTGCACCACGTACAATCATATCTTTTATTGCTCTTATTGCATCATCTGCATTTTTTAATACTATAGTCTCTTCTAAGAATGGTAATTTTGTTTGATCAATAACCTCAACAAAACCATTATTATCTATCCAAAAAGCTTTGTATTGTCCATTCATTTAGTTTTTTCCTTGATTATATTTATTACTGTACTAATTTTTTTAATATTTTTTCTGTTCTTTACAAATTCTCTTGCAATTTCTAATGTCATTTTTATTGCATGATCTTTAGTTTCATCATCTTCTATATCTCTTATGTCTGCAACTCCAGCTATGCCAAACATTCGTCTTGCCATCTTACAACCAGCATAAGCTATACTATCTTGTAATATGTTTAGCATAAAATCTTTTTTATAATCATTTAAATCATTTTCATTGATAAATCCAGAAACAATTAACGATGATTCATCTTTTTGATTCCAAAGATATAAAAATTTATCGTTAAATTTAACTAAAACATCTTCAATAGTTTTTAAGATCCATTTATTATAATCATCTTTTATATTTAAAGCTACATGAGAGGTATATGACATAATCAAATTCCCAATTAAAGCTCCTATATCGAAACCAAAAGGCCCAACAAAAGAAAATTCTGGATCAATAATATATGTATCTTTTTCATTTAACATAATAGAACCAGTATGTAAATCTCCATGAAGTAAAGCGTCATTTTGATTCATAAACTTATACTTTAATTTTAAAACTTCTATTTTAAATTTCGTATTATTAAAAAGTTCATTCGCAAGAGCATGTCCTTTAGCATAAGAATCATTAGTATCATGTTCCATAAATGCAAAAGTAAATACAAAATCTTCAGTTAATTTACATAGCTCACTATTAGAATTAAATTTATCAACTAATTCTCTTTTGGTCTTTGAATCTAAATATAAAGATGAAGTTTTAAATAGATTTTGGGCTAAAAATGTTGATATATGTTCAGAAAAATTAGGATAAATAACTCTATTTATTAATCCATCTCTCATAATAACATGGCTTTCAAGATATTGCATAATTACACAACTCATCTGCTCACTAACGTGATATATCTTTGGAATAAATTCATTTGTAATAGATGAAAACTGTTTTAACGCCCTACTTTCAAAAGTCATTCTTTCTTTACTTAAAGGATAATCTTCACCTATACATCTTAAATAAGGAACTGCTTGTTTTAAAATTAAAGCTTTTTTAGGATCTTTTATAGATTTTATTATAAAAACATAATTTAAATTTCCATCACCAATTTCATCAATATATAAATCATCTCCAGAAAAAAAATCTCTAACATTTTCTATTAAATTAATATATTCAACAATATTTTCTTTATTTAAAATCTTATATTCCATATAATTACCTTTACATAAAAATAAATATTATTTTAGTCACTATTAATAAATAAACTACTGAAATTTAAGAAAATAACTTATATTTATCATAAGAAGGAGGTAAGTCCTCCTATTATATATTTTATTTAAAATTTTCGAAAACTAAAGGAGATTTAAAATCAAGTGATTTCAAATGCTTCATAATAGTTTGTAGGTCATCAATATTTTTACCTGTTACTCTTATCTCATCTCCTTGATTAACAGCTTTTACTTTTAATTTTAACTTTTTAATCTCTACTTGAATAGTTTTTGCTTCATCAGATTTAATAGAATCAATTATTGCATAAACATACTTTCTATTTCCACCAGAGCTATCCTCTTTTTTTGCTTCATCCAAAGAGTTAATAGATAATCCTCTCTTATTCATTTTAGATATTAAAATATCGTAAATTGCATCAACTTTATTATCACTTGAAGATGTAAGAGTAAGAGTTTTAGCTCCTTCATTAAAATCTATATCTTTTGTGATTCCTTTAAAATCATACCTATTATCAACCTCTTTTTGAGCTTGCACAACTGCATTTTTCATCTCCTGCATATCCAGTTTCGCAGATATATCGAAAGCGTGTTCTTTTGCCATATTATTTCCTATTTAATTTTTAAATTTTGTTTATTATAGAAAATTTAATATGTCATAACTATTAAATTGGTTGTTTTTATTTCCAAACCACTTTGTTAGGATAGTATTATAGTAAGTTCTATAATGTGTAGTGTAAATTAAATTGTTCTTATCTAAGTTATTTAAACTAGGAGCTTTGCCGTACATACCACCTTTAACTTCTCCTCCTAAAACAAAATGTGAGGATGCAGTACCGTGATCAGTTCCTAAACTACCATTCTCTTTAACCCTTCTTCCAAACTCACTATAAGTTACAATTAAAACATCCTTATAAAGATCTTCTTCTTTTAATTCATTTACAAAACTACCTATTGCATCATCAAATTCTTTTAATAAAATATTATGTTTAGACATTTGATTTGCATGTGTATCGTAACCTTTTTGAGATATTTTTATTAAAGGAATATCTAAATCTGATTTTATGACTTTTAAAGCCTCTTTAAAATCATTTGAAATATCTGTTTGATTAAAAATTGTTTTAATATCAACATTACTAGCATATTTAGAAATAGCTTTATTTGCTTTTACTAAAATATCCTCTTGTTTATTTAAAAAATTTAAACTTCTATTTATATTATAATCTATCTTATTATCATTTATATTTGAAGAACTACGAATAAACTCTTCTATACTTTTTATTTTTAAAACACTTAAATCATTTGAAAAAAGATAAGCTTTTTTGCTTTTACCAATTAACATTGCATTTGCAGGTCTTTTCTCATTTAAATCGTATTTTCTTAGTTCTGAAGATATCCAACCATTTTTTAAATACTCTTTTGATTGACTTGCAGTTTCAACTATCTCTATTGATCTAAAGTGAGATAAATTAGGACTATCATAACCTAAACCATGAACAATTGCAGCACTTCCACTTTTATAAAGTTTTGTAATATTTGATAGATTTTTATTTAAACCAAAATCTTTTTCAATAATATTTATCTCATCTTTCTTTAATGCAAGACTTGGTCTTAAATTATAATAATTAGATTCATTAAAGGGAATAACAGAATTTAAAGCATCATTACCTCCATTAAGTTCTACTAAAATAAGTGTTTTCTTATTATTCTTTTTTGCTTTTACATCAATAGGTAATAAGATCATAGCCGATAGTATTGCTGATATTTTTATAAATTCTCTTCTTTTCATGTTATTCCCCTATTTTAATTGATAAATTGGTTTAGTTAAAAGTGTAATATAAACATCTTTTTTATTCATAAAAATCTCTTTATCACCTATATTTGTTGCATAAAAATAGTTTTTGAATTCGTCATAAGTATTAATATTATAGTTTTTTATAATCTTTTTATTAATACGTCTTTTTATAGCTATTTCAATGAATTTACTTCTAGTAGATAAAGATGTAGTATCTATCCAAGACTCTCCACCTATCCAGCCTTTTACATTTGGTGGATTGAATAATTCTTGACCTAGTTTTTTTGAATATCTACTAATAAATTTGTAATCTTTTTCGTTTAGTTTTAAATCTAACTGCTTTACCATTGATGAAATCATTTCAATAGGAGACTTAATCATATTTGCTCTATTATCCCAAAAATTATTGCTTAATAATAAATGTTTCATTAACACAGAAATATCATATTTTGAATCTAAAAATATTTGACTCAATCTATTAATTTCTACATTATCTATATCTTGACTAATAAACTCTTTATACAATTTTGTAGTAATAAATTTTGAAGTCTGTCTATTAGTCAATATTATATTAATAATATCTTCTGCATCTAAGTTACCACTTTGTTCCATAAAGGTTTTATGACCATAATCATGCTCTTTTTTTACTTTTTTTAATATAGCTTTTTGTCTATTAACTCTATATCCAGTAAATGCTCTAGCTGCTTCTTTAATATCATCTTCTGTGTAGTTTCCTTCTCCTAAAGTAAAAAGCTCTAACAACTCTCTTGCATAGTTTTCATTGGGATGTGACTTCTTATTTGTATTATTATCTAAATAAAACAACATAGCTAAATCTTGAGAACTCTTGTGAAGCAAATCAGAAAAATCACCTAAAGCATTTTCTCTAAAAAGTTTGTTTTGTTCATACATTAAGAATGGTGACTTAACAACCTTATATTCACTTGTAAAATGATTATGCCAAAAAAGAGTCATTTTTTCTCTAAAAGAATATTCTGAATTAAAAATCATTTTATGCCACCATGTTTTAATATCTTGCATTTTTTTATTTCTTTTTTTTCTTAATTCTTTTTTTTCTTGATTTGATAGATTTTTAAATTTTCCATGAAATATGGAAAGTTCTTTTATGTTATCAGGCTCCTTTATTACTTCTTTTACTTTTGCTTGATTAATCAAAAAAGAGATAGCTTCATCTTTATTTAGATTACTAAATCGTTGTAGATCTTCTTTTGTATAACCAAAAGATGTACGATTTAAAAGATGTTTAGATTCATCAATACTTAATGAAAAAGCAGTAATAAGTGATAAAAATAAAATTAATGGAATACGCATATAAATCTCCTACTATAATTTCTATATGATGATTATATAATTATGAGTTTAATGATATTTTAACAAAAAACTTTTAGTAAAATAAGATATAAAAAAATATTAACTTAATGATAATTATGGAATTAGATCTTTTATACTAATAATTGAAATATTCTAATGGGTTTGGATATTTATATTTAAATCCGTAGCTTTCTATTTTCTCTGCATTAATTATTCTATTTTTGTACTCTTTTTTATTTATAAAAATTGGTTTAATAAATCCAAATATTTTTGAATTTTTTATATAAATTTCTTTTTTACTTGGATGAATATTTGAACATAAATTAAATATTCCATTTAGATCCTTTTCAATAGAAAACCTTATAGCTTCTATTACATCATCCTTATGTACGTAGTTTACTTTTACATCTTCACAATCTAAGCTTATTCCCGAAAAATATTTTCCAGGTATTCTATCATACCCCATTAAACCAGCACATCTAAAAATTAAATCAGTTTTATTTATAATATAATTTTCAGATTCATAAACAGGTCTAGAAGTAGTTTTTTGTATATTACATAATTCAGTATAAACGCCTTCTTCATTTGGATAAATCGAAGTAGAACTTATAAATATAATTTTTTCAATATTATTTATATGTTTATTAGAATATATTTTTTCTAAAAAAGATACATAGTTGATAAACTTTGATGGAGGAAAATTTATAAATAGATAATCAGTATCTAATAAATTATCTAAAAAATTAAAATTATTTTCATTCAATATATATGATTCTAAATCATAATTCATAATTTTCTGTTTTTTATAATCATCTTTAATTGAAACTTTTATTTTAAAATCATTTTTAAGTTTTTTTGCTAAAGATAAACCTAACCAACCTGCTCCTAAAATTGAAAGTCTTTTTTTCATTATTCTTTTTTTAATTCTTTTACTTCTTCTCTTAAAGCTTTAATCTCATTTAAAAGTAAATCTATTTTAAGATGGTCTTCATGCATTTCTTGCTTCATATCTGATTCTTGTAATTTTTGCATTTCACCAATAATAACAGCAACAAAAAGATTAAAAAATACAAAAGCAGCAATTATTACAAAAGATACAAAGTATAACCAAGCCCAAGGATAAACATCCATAGCTTCATACATAACATCAGTCCAATCTTCAAAAGTTAGAACTCTAAAGAGAGTAAGCATTGATACTAGAAAATCCTTCCATAAACCTGAAGGTAATTCACTGAAATAAAAGTTTCCTACAATTGCATAAATATAAAATATTATAAACATAAGAATAACAATATCAATTATAGAAGGAATTGCTTTAATAAGCATATCAATAATAGCTTTTAATTCTGGTCTAGATGTGAATAGTCTTAATACTCTAAATACTCTAAGTACCCTTGCAATTGCAGCAAATCCTGATTGTTCTAAAGG
This sequence comes from Arcobacter sp., assembly GCA_024228275.1. Classification (GTDB taxonomy): domain Bacteria; phylum Campylobacterota; class Campylobacteria; order Campylobacterales; family Arcobacteraceae; genus Halarcobacter. The sequence goes on along the minus strand of JAAETO010000332.1, from coordinate 22,523 downwards.
TAATAAAGTAACAACTACAATAACAAAATCAAAGACATTCCAACCATTTTTAAAAAAATTAATAAATTTTTTTTCAGAAACCATTTTTATTGATAATTCAAAAACGAAATATATAGTTACAAAATAATCAGCAAGTTTTAAAAGCATTGAATAATTTGTTTCTACTTCTCCTAAGGTTTTAAAACCTAATACAGAAGCGTAAGCTAAAATAATAATAGTCGTTAAGTTAGAGAACCATTTAGCATCTCTTACCTCTTCAATTTTTTCCATTACTGTCATATTATTAGTCCTTATAAATTGAAATAGCTAATAATAACCATGCAATAATAAGTAAACTACCTCCAATGGGTGTTATAGGTCCAAAGATAGCATTCTCAAATAAAACTAGAAAATATAAAGAAAATGAAAATAGTATCATACCTACTAAAATAAGCCATGAAGCAATAATTACACCTTTTGAATTTGGTTTTAAATACATTATAAAAGAAGCTGCAAAAAGTCCTAATGTATTATAAAAATGATAACTAACTGCAGTATTATAAATTTCTAAATAAGTTTCAGATAAAATATCTTTTAAAGCATGTGCTCCGAATGCTCCAAGTGAAATACAAAGAGCCATCATAAAAGAACAGACTGTTAAAAAGAATTTGATTTTTTTATTTATTTCCATTTAAATATACTCCATAATTTTTTGGAAGTATATCCAAAAATATTTAATAAAAATTTAACCATATAAAATAATTTATATAAGCCAAGGAAACGAATGGATTATAAAAAAGGCCTTTTAAAATCTGCGAAAAAAATTAAAAGAGATATTTTTTATTTCCATTTTTAATACTCTTATTATCAATCATACCTACAACATTTATTTCATATCATGAAATAAACGAATTTAAGAAAAAAGAATTAAATGAACTGAAAAAACAATTATTAAATAATGAGAAAAACAGACATCAAGAAATACAATTATTAGAAAAATTTAAATTAGCTCAAATGGGTGAAATGATTGGAAATATTGCACACCAATAGAGATAACTACATCAATTAGTTTAATTACATCTTCATTAAAACTTCAAATTGAACTTAATCTTAAAACTAATCAAAAGGATATGGTAAAAGACTTTGACTTGATTTTAAATTTAACTCAATATTTATCAAATACAATTGAGCAATTTAAAGAGTTTATTAAAACTGATAGAAATATAAAAGAAGAAGTAGTACAGGAAATAATTAGTAGTTTAACAAAAATAGTAGGTTCATCATTGAAGTATTATAATATAGAACTAATCAATGAGATAAAGAATAAAAATTCTATCTGTTGAAGGAGAATTAATGCAAGTATTATTGAATTTAATTAATAATTCAAAAGATTCATTAATAAAAAACAAAATTTCTGATCCTTGGATTAAAATAAACGCTCTAGATGAAAATAAAATGCTTACCATTTCAGTAGAAGATAATGGTAAAGGAATAGACAAAGAAATTTTAAATAAAATATTTAATCCATATTTTACAACAAAGCACCAATCTCAAGGTACTGGAATTGGACTATACATGTGTAAAAAAATTATTGAAGGAAATTTAAAAGGAAAACTAATTGCAAATAACACGGAAGTGGGTGCTAAATTTATAATAACTTTACAAAAGAATTAAAATAAATTAATTATCTTAATCTTTTTTCTCTTTCTTTTTAGAAGAGAATCCTGCACCTTTTTTCTCTTTTTTTTGAAGATCAAGTTCATTTATCAAATTTTTATAATCTACACCATCTTTATTCATTTTTGCAAAGCATGCCGCAATTGATGCAATAGCATTAGGAACTTCTTCCTTTTTTTTATATGATTGAATATTTTTTTCACTAACTTTAATCAAAGCAGTAAACTTTGGAATAGTTAATTCAGCATCTAGAAGTAGTTTTTTGAATTCGATAAATGTCATTTAGATTTTCCATTATTTTATTTGTAAGTAATTATACAAGCTTAGCTTTTAAGTTTAGATAAAACTTCTAGTTTTATATATTATATATATATATTATATATAATAGTTTGGATAAAATCCAAACTATTATTAGACTACATCAACTTCCCAAAAAAAGTCAATCCACTTGTTTGCTTCTTTTACAGTGTAATCAGGTTGTAAAACTGCACTTGGTTTAAAAAAGATTGTTGCTAATTTAAATTCTGTATCAGGAAATTTTTTATGTAATACACTTAAAATTTCTTGCATTGTTTCACCGCTATCTACAATATCATCAATAATCAAAACTCTTTTTGCATGTGACATATCTGGAATATTAAAAATGTTGAATGTATCTAATTTTAACTCACCTTCATAATGAATAGAATTTAAAGTAAATAAATTTCGCATATTTAAAGCTTGCGCCATTAAATGAGATAAGGTTAAACCCCCTCTTGCAATTCCTAAAAGTACATCTGGCTCATAAGATCTACATTTGTTAACTAAAACTTGAGTATCATCTTTAAACTCTTCATAACTATAATAATATTTTTCTGACAAAAACTATCCTTGTAAAATAAAAACTAATAATGAAATAAAAGTAAGTAGTAATATACCTAGATTTAAATCTTTTCTTTGATTTTTTGCTAATTTAATAATTGTATAAGCAACAAAACCTACAGCAATACCATTAGTTATTGAAAATGTTAAAGGCATTAAAACTACAATAAAAAATGCTGCCGCACTAGTTGCTAAATCAACTTTTTCAAAATTGATTTTTCCAAGCTCTGTAAACATTAGAACACCAACAACTACTAATACAGGATAAATAGCATTTGATGGAATTGATTTAAAAAGAGGTAACATAAAAAGTGTTAAAACAAAAAACAAAGCAGTAAATACAGCAGTTAAACCAGTTCTACCACCCTCTTCAACACCACTAGCACTTTCAATAAATGAAGTAGTAGTTGAAACTCCTAATAAACTCCCTCCAACAGTTGCTACAGCATCTGCTTCTAAAGTTTTTTGTAAAGATTTATCTTCTTTGTTATTCTCTTGAAATAAATCTGCACGTGCACCAACACCTGTTAAAGTTCCTAAAGTATCAAACATATCAGTTATTAAAAACGTAACAATAACAGGAAGTAAAGATAAAGTTAATGCACTCATAATATCCAACTGCATAAAAATTGGAGTTATTGACGCAGGATATGAAAAGAGCTCACTTGGAGCAGTTCCTATACCAAATACCCAAGCAATTGCAGAGGTAATACCTATTGAGAAAATAAACGCACCTTTTAATTTATACGCATAAAAAACAAATGCTAAAATTAAACCTATTACTCCTAACATTACATTTGGGTTCGTAAAATCACCTAGTCCTACTAATGTAGCAGGGTTATCTACAACCATACCCATATTTTTTAATCCGATAAATGCAATAAAGGTACCAATACCAGCACTAATAGCTCTTCTTAAGGTCATAGGAATTGATGTCATAATCCAAACTCTAAAATTTGTAAATGACAAAATAACAAAAAGTAAACCTGAAACAAAAACAATTCCTAAAGCAGTTTCCCAAGGTATTTTCATACCTAAAACTAAACCGTAAGAGAAATATGCATTAAGTCCCATACCTACACTCATTGCTATTGGAGTGTTTGACCATACTCCTGAAAGAAATGTTGCTAAAATTGTAATAAGTGCCGTTGCAGTAATAACTGCATCCATTGGCAAACCAGCATCTGCTAAAATAAAACCATTTACTGGAACAATGTACATCATTGTTAAAAATGTAGTAAACCCAGCCGATAGTTCCGTAAAAACATTAGTATTATGCTTCTTAAGCTTAAACATAAAATAGTCCTTGAAATTTTAATTATCGCGATTATACAAAATATTAAGTAAAAATATGATAAATAATAAAAAGTATGATATAAAATGAAAACTAAAAAAGAACAAATATGAATATAACAAAAGAATGTGTAAGATGTATTGTTGGCCAAATTAATAAAGCTACTATATTATTGAATTTAAATGAAAAATTATCAAATGAAATTATGAATGAAGTAGAAAAAAGGTCTTTATACTTTAGTTTTAATGAAACTCCTCCTTCTATAGCAAAAGATATATATAGCTTTTTATCATTAAAAACAGGTTTAGAAGATCCTTTAGAAAACTTAAAACAAGAATCAATTAAAAAAGCAAGTACTTATATTCCATTAATCAAAGAAAAAATAAAAAAAAGTGAAGATAAACTTTTTACGGCAATTAAAGCTTCAGTAGCTGGAAATGTAATTGACTTCGCTACAACTAAAGAATTTTGCTTAGATGAAGAGATAAACTCTATCTTTGATATAGATTTTTCAATAAATGATTATATGATATTTAAAGATAAATTAGAAAAAACTAATCAATTAATAATTCTAAGTGATAATGCAGGAGAAAATGTATTTGATAAAGAATTAATAAAAACAATAAAAAATATATATCCAAATAAAAAAATATATTATGCTACAAGAGGTAGTGCTATTATAAATGATATTACAACAAAAGAGGCTTATCAAATTGGAATTGATAAATATTGTGAAATAATAAGTACTGGAGTTGATACTCCTGGTTTAGAAAAAAAACGTGCAAATGAAGAATTTATGAAAATATTTAATAATACTTCACTAATTCTTGCAAAAGGTATGGGAAACTTTGAATGTTTAGAATCGTACAAAGATAAAAGAGTCTTCTTCTTATTTAAAGTAAAATGTGATGTTGTAGCTAAACATATTTCAAGAAATCTAGGAGAGATTATCCTTAAACAAGGATAATCTTTAATTACTATTATTTAATAATTTTGAAATTTCAATGATTCCTTTTTCTATTTCTTCATTTGAAGAATTTGTAAAGTTAAACCTTGCTTCAAATGAGTCTTTATTATCATGAAAAAAAAATGTTGCAGGTACAAAAGCTATATTTTTTTCTAAACATCTCTTGGCTAGAATAAAACTATCCTCTTTAAATTTACCATAAATAAACATACCTCCCTTAGGTTTTTCATGAATAAAACTAGGGATAAATTTTTTAAAACAACTTGACATAAATTCCATTTTATTTTTATATTCATTTCTTAATATACTAATATGTTTAAATAAATCATTTTTTTCTAAATATTCATTTAAAATCATTTGATTTAAAGTAGAGGTATGTAAATCTAAAGACTCTTTTGCTACTAAAACTTTTTCTAAAAGATTTTCTTCAGCTCTAATCCAACCAATACGTAGTCCTGGAGCAATAATTTTAGAAAAAGACCCCAAATGAAAACTATTTTTATATCTTGAGCTTATTGGTTTATAAATTTTTCCTTCAAAGTCTAACAAAGAGTAAGCTGCATCCTCAATTAACAAAGGAGTTTTTTTATTAATGGTAAAATCATCTTTATTTAAAATATTAGCTATTTCTTTCCTTTGTGTATCATCAAAAGATTTTCCTGTAGGGTTTGAGAAATCACTCATAATATATAAAGCTGATTTTTCTTTTAAAGAATCATTTAAACAGTCTATATCTTTAAATGATTCTACTTTTAAATCTGATATTTTAAAAGAGCTTAATGCACCTATATATGTGGGTGTTTGAACAAAGATTTCATTTATTATATTTGATTTTGAAATAATATCAAAAGCTTGTTGGCTACCAGTAGTTATTAAAATCTCATCTTTAGAAGTAGGAAAATCTAAATATTTTGTATAGATGTAAGCTATTTTACTTCTTAACTCATCTAATCCCTTTGATTTAGAATATTGAAGAGAAGAACTATATTCAAAAGCCTTTAAAGTAGCATCTCTTAATTCTTCTATTGGAAATAGATCTTCATTTGGTAAACCTCCTGCAAAAGAGATTGTTTTATCATTTACAGAATCTAATATTTCTCTTATATAAGAGCGTTTTATAGTTTTCAATTTAATTCCTTTAATTTTCTTATAATTGTATATAAATAAAAAAATTAAATCTTTATCCTAAATTTCAAAATATTTGTTTTATATTGCTATTTTTGTTATACTATTTTTATGAAAAAAGATACTAAGATATTAAGAAATGATATAGTTAACAATACCTATTACTATATTTATAAAAATTTACAAGATATTATTTCACTAGATGAATTGGCTTTTATCAACCATGTTAGCAAATACCATTATCATAGAATTATAAAAGAAGAAACAGGATTTACACTTTTTGAAATAATAACTCAAGAAAGAATAAAGAAGGCCTCAAATTTATTAATCACCAATAAGTATTCTACAATAAGTGAAATAGCAAATAATTGTGGATATATATCTCATTCATCATTTATCAAAGCATTTAAAAATAGATATCATTGTACTCCTAGTAAATGGAGAAATGGTGAATATAAAAAATATTCAAAAGAACTATTAAAAGAGTTCCCTTGTAAAAAAGACTTTTCAAATACAAGACCAGAAATAAAAATTTGTAAAGCTATTAAATGTGCTTATATTAGGCATAAAGGTTATAACAAATCAATAAAAAATACTTGGGAAAAATTAAATGCAATTGCTTACGAACATAATTTAATAAAATACAATGAGCTAGCAATATTTCATGATAACCCAGCAATTACAAAATTAGAAAAATGTTCATATGTAGCAGCTATTACAGTTGAAAAAAAATTTAATATTATTAGTACATTAGAAATACCAGAGTCTTTATGCGCTGTATTTAACTTAAAAGGAATTTACGGTGATGCATTAAATTTTATAAGATATATATATCATTATTGGTTACCAAACTCAGGTTATGAAGCCAAGACTATTCCAGCTTTTGCAATTTATAAGGAAAATATATTTACAAGTTCTAAAAAAGAGTTTGATATTGATTTTTATATACCAATTCGTGTTGTATATTAAAATTTTTAGCTTTTTTTGATATTATTACAAGTAATGAAACTATTAGACAAAAAAAACTGTATATATCTTCTTGATAAAAACAACTTTGATTTCCCTTCTTTAGAGATGATGAATGATGACTTAGTTGCTGTAGGAGGAGATTTTCATGCAAGTAGAATTTTAAATGCTTATAAAAATGGTATTTTTCCTTGGTTTATAGATGAATATAATCATATTCATTGGTATAGTCCTAAAAAAAGAATGGTCTTATATCCAAATGAATTTAAAATATCAAAAAGTTTAAAAAGAACAATAAATAATAAAAAATTTATTATAAAATCAAATGAAAAATTCCAAGATGTAATGAAAAATTGTGCAAGTATTAAAAGAAAAAATGAAGATGATACTTGGATAGATGATAATTTTATAATAGCTTATACTAATCTTTTTAAATTAGGTTATGCTTTTTCAATAGAGTGTTACTTAGATGATAAGTTAGTTGGAGGGTTATATGGATTACTTATAAATAATATATTTTGTGGAGAAAGTATGTTTAGCAAAGAATCAAATTCATCAAAAGTTGCCTTTTATCATTTATGTAATCAAGCCTCTAAAAATGGTATTAAGTTAATTGATTGTCAAGTACATAATGATCATTTAGCTTCACTAGGCGCAAAAGAAATAAATAGAGAAGAGTATTTTAAAATACTTTATAATTAATACACTCATATAATTTTTTTATAAATATATAACTCAATCCTTTATCTTTTACTTTTCTGCTCGTATTTTTATTTAATTATGTCATAATATAGTCAAATTAAAAAGAATATTTATGCAAAAATTTATAAAACAATTTAAAAAAATAAATTCTGAACCTATTGATATATCAAATATAATATGGTCTTGGATTGGTTCTTTCTTAGGAATACTTAGCATTTCATTTTTACATTTTGATATATTAAAAGGAAGTGATTTAAGTCTTGTTATTGGCTCATTTGGAGCTAGTGCAGTATTGATTTATGGAGCAGTTAATTCACCACTTTCGCAACCACGTAATCTAATAGGTGGTCATATAATATCTGCTATTGTTGGAGTTACTGCTTTTAAACTTTTTTCTGTAAATATATGGTTTTGTGCAGCTTTTGCAGTATCTACTTCAATATTGATAATGCAATTAACTTTAACACTACATCCTCCAGGAGGAGCTACAGCTTTAATAGCAGTTATTGGTAGTGAACAAATACATAATCTAGGATTTTTGTATGTACTTGTACCTGTAGCAACTGGATCATTCTTATTACTTATTATTGCTATATTTGTAAATAATATACCAAAAAACAGAAGGTATCCATTGTCATTAGAAAAGAAAAATAAAAAATGGTTCAGTGATGATTAAATATCATCTTCGTTAAAAGATAAAAGTTTCTTTGTTTTTTCATGTCTAAACTCAAACATTTTTTTAAGTTCATTTCTAACAAAGAAATCAAATAAATTGCCAATTTTACCAAAGGGCAATTCATATTCTATTATATCTTTCATCTGACTTTGATTTCCTTTTTTAGTAAAAATATGATAATGTTTCCAATATTTAAATGGAGATTTCAATCCAATATCGACTAATAGATTTGGTTCTTCTATTTTTAATATTTGAACTTCCCAAATAGTAGATAGATAATTCTTTTGAGTTCTAATTTTTAAAACTCCACCTTCATAAGGAGTAAAATCTTTATTTATTAACTCAACTTTTACATTTAAAGGTGAGATGTTTTTCAAGTTTTTAATATCTAAATGGAAATTAAAAAGTGTTTCAACACTACAATCTAAGTAAGATATTTTTTCAAAATATTTCATAAAAACCTTTCTGAGTAAAAAATTTATATGTAATATTATATAACTTGATAGGAATTTTTTGTAATATTAAAATGTCAATTAATAAGATTTAGGTAGTTAAGTTATTGTATTTAGAATATAATAATATATTACAAGAACTATAAAATATTAGAAGAAATCAATAAAACTTATATAAAACTAAATACTTCTACTTTCTAAATATTCTCTAAAATCTTTAGCTCCATCTTTAGAACTTGTTACAATATCATTAATTCCGTAAAAAGATATCTCTAATTTAGATTGTTCTACACTTTGCATAGCTTTAATTTTCTCAACATTTACAATATAAGAACGATGAATTCTAAAGAAGTTTTTACCTTCTAACAAAATTTGCATATCTCCAATTTTCTTTCTTATGTAAGCATCTGTATCTTTTATTCTTATTATTACTTCATCTAAATCAGCTTTTATATAATAAATATCTTCAATATCAATTAAAAAAAGTTTATTACCTCTTTTTGCCATAATTTTCTTTGATCCATCAATACTTTTAATACTATATTTTTTAATTTTTTCTAAAGATTTACTTATACTCTCGTTTGATATAGGTTTAAGAAGATAATCAAAGCCACCACTTTTAAAAGCTTCTAAAGCATGTTCTTTATATGCAGTTTGAAAAATAATAAAAGTGTTTGGATGAATTTCTAAGATAGTATTCGCTAATTCTAATCCGTTTATATTGGGCATAGAAATATCTAAAAAAACAGCATCAAATTTCTCTTTTGAAACCTCTTTAATAGCATCTATTGCGTTATTACATTCGACAATATCCTTAACACCTTCTTCTTCTAAAAGTCTTCTTAGTCTTCTTAATGCCAGTTTTTCATCATCTACAATAAGTGTTTTCAATTTTTTCCTTTTAACTGAATAATAAAAATCATTTTTTCATCTTCTTTTTTATGTATTAAATTCCCAATATCTAAAAGCTCTAACCTTTTTTTCAAATTGTTCAAGCCTGTTCCAAAATTAATGTTACTATTTAATATTCCGTCATTTGAAACAACTATATTATTATTTTTATAACTTATAACAATATTTAACTCTTTTAAATTAAAGCCATGTTTTATTGCATTTTCAACAAGTAACTGAATTGAGAATTTAGGAATTTTAATCCTTCTTAATTCAGAAGAAATATTAACTTCAAGTTTTATATTATTATCGAATCTAATATTTTCAATTTTTAGATAAGTTTCAACCATTTTAATTTCACTATCAAAATCAATTAAACTTTCTGTACTAATAGCATTTCTTAAAAAATGTGATAAGTCTAAAGTTGCTTTTTCAGCTTTTTTTTGATCTATATATATTAATTCCGAAATAGAATTCAAAGCATTAAAAAGAAAATGAGGATTTAACTCATTTTCTAAAGCTTTTATTTTACTTTTTAGTATGTCGTTTATAATAGATTCATTTTTATATTTCATTGATAAAAATTGATGAAGAATCAAACCAATAAGTAAAGTTAAAAAACCAATAATAATTGCAATATATAACCAATAAGGTTTTATAAAATTTATAATACTAAATTGAGTCAAAGAAAATATGTAATAAGAGAAAATAAAACCTAAAAAACCAGATAAAAAAGAGAATACAAAACTTAAGATATACCAATATTTTTCTGAAACATTTGGAAGAATAAGATAGTTAGAAACAGAAATAAATAAAAAAGCAAATAAAGATACAAAAATAGAGCTAATTGTACTAAAAAGTATTGTTGATGATTCTCTTAAATCATTATTTAAAAAATACAAACATAATGAAATAAAAAAACCAAATAAAGAACCAATTATAATTATATATAACCAATCTAGTTTAGATATTTTTAATTTAACATTATCCATTTATTTCCCTATTTAAAACATTAACTCCAATTGCTATACCTGGCCACCCTTGGCCTGCAAATATTGTATCGCCCACATTATATAAACCTTTAAATGGTGTAGTACAACTAGGTGTTTGCAAAATATTTTTTAAGGTAATAGCTTTTCCTCCACAATTATATCTATTAATAAATCTTTTAAAGGTTTTAGAAGTAGCACTAAATATATCAATTATATCTTCTTTTTTTACTGATTCAAAATTTTTCAAAAAACTATTTATTATAAAATCTTGAGTAACTTGCTTATTTTGTTCATATTCATTTTTAGACATATTATTCCAAAATACTGCTTTCGTATGTGTTGATATTGTTATGCTATATCCATTTTTAGAGAGTCTTTTATCCTCTTTTGAACTAAAAGATATAAAAAAAGATTTAGAAATAGTATTAGGTATATTATCATCTAATATAATCTGGTAATGATTTAAAAAAATTTCTTTTGAATCTAATGTTAAATTAATCACAAAAGCACTTTGGTCACTAAAAGAAAAACTATTATAATAGTTCTTAATTTTTTTATCATCAAAAAGTTTAGAAGTATCGTAAATTGAAGAATTTAAAATAACCCTCTTTGATAAATATTCATTTTTACTTGATATAATTCTATAAAAAGATTCTTCTTTTCTAATTTGTAAAATTTCTTCTTTTTTATGAACATTGACATTCTGTAATAAATCATCAAAGATACTTCCCATTCCATTATTTACATAAAAAACATCATGAAAGGGGTAAGATAGTCCTAAGGCTAATGATAATAATGAGATATCTTTTGAACTTGATTGTATTGTTATTAAAAGTTGGGAATCTATAAAGTCTTTATATTCTTGTGAAATATCATTTATAAAATCATTTATAAAGGAATTAGCACTTTTAAAAATATCAAATTTGAAAAAAGAACATAACTCTAAAATCGAATTTAAAGTTCTTAGATACGATAAAATACTATATTTTGCATAATAAAGTTTTTTTAAATGCCAAAATTTTTCATCTATTATTTTTAAATTTGTCCAGAAAATTCTATTATTTTTATGTGGATAAACTTCATTTATATTTTTTAAAAAAGTTTCAAAGTCTTTTACTCTATTTATTATTTTTTTATTTTGAATAACTCTAATAGCTATTTCGCTTTTTTTAATATCTGGAATAAAATTTATTTTATCAAAAATATTTTTAAGTGGGTGATTATTTTCGTAACCTACAAAAGTAGTTGCCCCTGCATTATAAAAATTTTTTTTTCTTTTAAACGTTGAAGCGCAACCACCAAGATTTGATTCTTTTTCAAATAAAATCAGATCTTTATGTGTATTTAGTGAAGAAATTAGACTTCCTCCAATCCCAGAACCAATTACTGCAATATCTAAATTAGGCATTTTTTGCTTCTTTAAATTTTTTTATAGCTCTTTGTCTTGATATTTTAATATCTACTATTGAATTAGTATAATTATTAAATAAGTTTGATTGAACACCATTTTCTATATGCAATAATCTTGAATCAATATTACTAAACTCTTTTATAATACTTTTAATAAAATAACCTTCTTTATCAAATTTTCTTGATTGAATATATGGATTAAAAGTTCTAAAATATGGGGTAGCATCTGCTCCTGTACTTGAACTCCATTGCCAAGATCCAATATTTGATGAAGCTTCATAATCTAGTAGTTTCTTTGAAAAATAAAACTCTCCTTTTTTCCAATCTATAAATAAATTTTTTGTTAAAAAAGAAGCAACAACCATTCTTAAACGATTGTGCATAAATCCAGTATTATTTAAATTAATCATTGCAGCATCAATAATAGGTATACCAGTTTCCCCATTACACCATTTTTCAAAATCTAAATCATTTTCATTCCATTTTATATTTAAACCATTAAAATTTTGATTCTGAGATTTTGGGAAATGAAATAAAATGTAATTATAAAATTCTCTCCAAAAAAGTTCTCTTATAAAAAACTCACTTGATTTCGTATTTAAAGATTTAACATAATTAAAAATTTGTTTTGGTGATACTAAACCAAATCTTAGATGAACTGAAATATTAGAACTTGCATCTTTATAAAAATAATCCCTATCTTCTTTATAAGATGTAATCTTATTTCCAAATTCTTCTAAAAGTGTAAATGCATTTTTTTTTAAGAAAATTGGTAGTTTTTGTTCCTTAAAATTCATTTGCATTAAAGTAGGTATAACATTGTAATCAAATGTTATTTTTTTTAAATTTTTATTTCTTTTAAATGTATCAATTCTTTTTGATTGCGTAATTACATTTAATGATTTATAAAATGGAGTAAACACTCTATAAGGTCTATTATTAGAGTTTAAATGTTCATTTGGATTAATAATAAAAGAATCTATGTATCTTTTCATTGGTATTAATTCTTCAATTTCTTTGTCTCTTTTAATTGAGTATTCATCAAAGTCAACAGAACATAAAACTTCGTCAAAATCTTTTTTTAGATTTTTTATAATTTCAAAAGGTTTTCCATAAAAAATAGCTAAGTCTAATCCTATAGTTTTTAAGATGACTTTTAATTTTAAAACAGAATTATAAATAAAGCTAACTCTTTTATCGTCTACTGATAATTTAGATAAAATACTTTTATCAAAAATGAAAATAGGCAAAACCTCATTTTTTGCATTAGATAATATAGCATTATCATCTATTCTTAGATCTCTTCTAAACCAAAGAATCTGTTTCATTTATATGCCTTAATTGTCGATCTAAGAGCTAATTCTTTTGGATATGGATTTAAAAATTTTTGAATTTTAAGATATTTAATATCAAATCTTGTTACATATAAATTTAATATTTTTACAACAGCTATTAATGGAATAATCCCTTGTTTAAACTCTTCTACTGAATCTAAAATTTCTTTTTTTTCATCTTTTGAAATATGTTTTTTAAAATATCCAAATATATGTAATAAAATATTGTAAGTTTTTAAGATAGAACCTTTTTTATATATTGTTTCTAAAAAACATAATTTATACTTCTCTAAAACTTCTTTTAAATTTAATTTTTTATGATTTGCTACAATATTACCAAGCTTTTTGTAAGAGATATGAGATTTAGAATAAATAAGATATTTATAAGAAGTATGAAAATCAACTAATTTTTTGAATGATGCCTCATATTTTAGGAATTCAAATATATTTTTATAAGCAAATATTTGCATTAAGAAATTTTCTCTTAACCAAGCGTCACCTAATCTACCCTCTTCTTCAGTTGGTAGCAAAGGATATTTATCTTTAACTTCTCCTGCAAATATTCCAACTTCACTATTTTCAGGAACTCCTTTATTCTCTTTATAAACTTTAACTCTTTGCATTCCACAAGTTGGTGATTTTGATTTAAAAATAAATCCACATAATTCATCTTCTTCTATTTGAGATACTAACTCTTCTGAAATATTTTTAACTTTACTCGTAACATCAATATTAGTATTTGATGTTTTAACCTTTATTTTTTCATCTTTTTTAACAAGTCTTATAGCTTCTCTTGGCGTCGCAAAAATAATTTTTTCAGGACAAAAAGGTTTAAAATCAAAGTATTTTCCTAATTCATTTAAGATAAATTTATCTTTTGAATGACCTCCATCATATCTACACATTGTCCCTAAAAGACAAGAAGAAATCCCTATTTTCATAATTTTACTCCATATTTAAAAATATATTTTAAACATTTTTATTTTATTATAAAAGAATCTCTATATCTTTTGTAGGTATTTTTTGTTAATTTATAAGGTATTGTTTTAAAGTAGTTTTATAAGATTAGATATAAATATATTAGTAGCTTTAATGTGTATTATTAAAAAGTGCCCATTTATATTAAAAATATAAAATAGGCACTATTATTAATTTATTTTAATTCAGATTTTAATCCTCTGTAAAGGCTAAGACACATAATTATCATAATAATTGTAAAAGGTAAAGCTGTAGCAATAGAACCTGCTTGTAAAGCACTTAACGCGTCAGAACCACCAACATATAGTAATGCAATTGCAACTAAACCTTCAACTAGAGCCCAAAAAACTCTTTGTCCTACAGGTGAATCAGTTTTACCACCTGCTGTAATACTATCAATTACTAAAGAACCAGAATCAGATGACGTAACAAAAAATACTATAACTAAAAATATTGCTATAGAAGATGTTATAGCTGTAAAAGGAAGATTTTCTAACATTTGAAACATTGTTAAAGATTTATCAGATATTCCATTTGCCAAAGCACCTACATTTCCAATAACTTGATCAAGAGCTGTTAAACCAAATGTACTCATCCAAATAGCTGTTACTATTGTAGGAATTAATAAAACAGCAATAATAAATTCTCTTACTGTTCTTCCTTTTGAAATTCTGGCAATAAACATACCAACAAAAGGAGACCATGCAATCCACCAAGCCCAATAAAATACTGTCCAACCATGATACCAATCACTATCTTCTCTTCCAACAAAATTACTTAAAGCAAAAATATTTGAAGCGTAATCATTTAATGTTGTTCCTATTCCTGTTATTATTAATAAAGTAGGTCCAACAACAATTAAAAATACGACCAATAATAAAGCTAATATAATATTAAATTTACTTAAAACTTTTACACCATTTTCTAAACCTCTTACAACTGAAATAATAGCTAAGAATGTAATTCCAAGGATAATAAGAATTTCAGTATTTACACTTTTTTCTGTACCAAATAGAAAATGTAATCCAGAAGATACTTGTTGTGCACCTAAACCCAAAGAAGTAGCAAGTCCAAATATAGTTGCAAACACTGCTAATAAATCTATAATATGTCCAGGCCAACCCCAAATTTTTTCTTTTAATAGTGGATAAAATACAGATCTCATAGTAAGTGGTAACTTTTTACTATAAGAGAAAAAAGCTAAAGATAGTCCTACAACAGCATATATTGCCCAAGGATGTAAACCCCAATGAAACATAGTAGCACCCATTGCTAATTCTTTTGCTTCAGGTGTTTTAGCAACAACATTTAAAGGAGTATGCCACCATGCTGTATAATATGCAACAGGCTCAGCTACTGACCAATACATCAACCCTATTCCCATTCCTGCAGCAAACAACATTGAGAACCATGCAAAATTACTAAATTCTGGTTTAGCTTCGCTTCCACCAATTCTTATATTTCCAAGTGGAAGAATTATTAATGCAATACAAAATATTACAAAGAAATTCCCCGCAAACATAAATAACCAATCAAAATTATTGATTGACCACCATTTAGCTCCATCTAACAACTCTTTTGCTTCTTTTGGAGAGACAATAGTAACCATAACAAATACTAAAATAAGTATAGCACTTATAATGAATACTGGATTGTGAATATCAAGACCAAATTTTTGCAAATTATCCTGACCTATTTTATATTTAACGTTTTCTTTCATATTAACTCTTTTATAGATTAAATTTTGACATACAAAAAGAAATTAGTACACAGACAAATTTTTGTTATTTATATTATCAATAAAAAAAATAAATAAAGGTAAAAATTGTAAAATAATTTTTATTATTAATGTTTAATTGATTAATAAGATATTATATTATATTCCATAGTGTAAATAATTAATATTTATTAACAAAAATAATAATCTAATAAGTTTAAATTAATATTTCTTATTCTAAGGATAAACTCTTTATCTAAGATGATATAAGCTCTAATTTGATAAAATACAAGCCTATAAAAGTTTCAAAAATCAAAAGGTTTAATAATAATGAGTGATAACAAAGATTTTTTACGTACAATAGTAGAGAAAGACCTAAAATCAGGTAAATATAAAGAGGTTATAACAAGATTTCCTCCAGAGCCTAATGGCTTTCCACATATTGGACATGCTAAATCAATCTGTATAAATTTTGGTATTGCTAAAGACTATAATGGACACTGCAACCTTAGAATGGATGATACAAACCCAACTAAAGAAGACACTAAATATGTTGAGGCTCTAAAAGATGCTGTGCAATGGCTGGGGTTTGATTGGGGTGAAAATGTACACTTTACTTCAGATTATTTTCATAAGATATACGACTATGCTATTACACTTATTAAAATGGATAAAGCATATGTTGATAGTATAAATGAAGAAGAGATGCGTGAGTTCAGAGGAACTGTAACTGAAGCTGGAAAACGTAGTAAATTTGCGCAACGTACTATTGAAGAAAATTTAGACCTTTTTGAAAGAATGAAAAACGGTGAATTTAAAGATGGTGAACATGTATTAAGAGCTAAAATAGATATGGGTGCTGCTAATATGAAATTAAGAGACCCTCTTTTATATCGTATCAGACATGCACATCACTTCAGAGCAGGAAACGAGTGGTCAATTTACCCAATGTATGACTTTGCTCACTGTTTATCTGATTATATTGAAGGTATTTCTCACTCAATATGTACTTTAGAATTTGAAAATAACCGTGATATTTACAATTGGGTACTTGATACTCTTGAATTAAAAGCACCAAGACCATATCAGCATGAGTTTGCAAGACTTGGAATCAACTATACAGTTATGAGTAAAAGAAAACTATTAGAACTAGTAGAAGGTAATCAAGTTTCTGGTTGGGATGACCCAAGAATGCCTACAATTGCAGGATATAAAAGAAGAGGTTATACTCCGGAATCTATTTTAAACTTTTGTGATCAAATTGGGATTGCAAAAGCAAACTCAATGGTTGATGTTTCACAACTAGAATTTTGCATTAGAGATGATTTAAATAAAAAAGTGCCAAGAGTTATGTGTGTACTTGACCCACTTAAAGTAACAATTGAAAACTATGAAGGTACAGAAGACCTTAGCTCACCTTACTACCCTCATGATGTTCCTAAAGAGGGTTCAAGAAATATTCCTTTCTCAAAAGAAATATTTATTGAAAGAGAAGATTTTGAAGAGAATCCTCCAAAAGGATATTTTCGTTTAACACCTACTCAACCTGTACGTCTTAGACATGGATTTATAATTACTTGTAAAGAGGTAATTAAAGATGCTAATGGGGAAATTATAGAACTAAAAGTAGAATATCATGCAAATTCAAAAAGTGGTTCAGACACTAGTGGTATAAAAGTAAAAAGTGCTATTCAATGGGTAAGTTCTAAAGAAGCTATAAAATCAGAAGTAAGAGTATATGATAGACTATTTAAAGATGAAGCACCTGAAGGTTTAGAAGATATCAATCCAGATTCTTTAAAAGTAATTAAAAATGCTCTTGTAGAACCTGCTATTGTACTTGATAAACCAGATGAGAGATTCCAGTTTGAAAGACAAGGGTATTTTTATGCTGACCCTATTGATTATACAGATGAAAAACCTGTATTTAATAAAATCGTAGGTCTTAAAGACTCTTGGGGTAAAAAAACAAATACAGATAAACCTACAACAAAAACTTCGCCTAAACAAGAAGCTAAAAAAGAACAAGTAGTTGGTTCTGAAGTTGCCATGAGTGACGAACAAACTGCTCTATTTGACAAATATACTAATGAACTTGGATTAAACAGTGAAGTAGCTAATATTTTAGCACGTGATAAGAAACTGTCATCATTCTATGATGAGTCATTAAAAGAATCAAATAGTCCAGTAGCTTTAGCAAATATGATTGTAACTGAAGTGGCAAGGGAATTAAAAGAAAAAGAACTAAATGAGCTAAAATTTAACGCATTACAAATAGCTGAGTTAGTAGAAATGCTTGAGATAAGTACAATTTCGAGTAAAATAGCAAAACAGGTATTTGAAGAGATGGTAAAATCGGGAGCTAATCCAACACAAATAGTTGAAGATAAAGGACTTGTGCAAATAAGTGATCCAAATATTATTTCACCAATTATTGATGAAATCATTACTAAAAATCCTGATAATGTTGAAAAATTCAAAGCAGGTAATAAAAAACTTCTAGGTTTCTTTGTAGGACAAGTACTTAAATCTACAGGTGGAAAAGCAAACCCACAAGTAGTAAATCAACTTGTAGCTCAGAAACTAAAATAAAAGATTAAGAAAAAAGACTAGAATATCACTAGTCTTTTTTACAAAAAGTATTCAATTTATGCTTATAATCAAATTTTAAAAGTTCTAAAAAATAAATTCAAATCAATATATTCTATTATTTCAAATATATTATTTAAAAATACCCAATATCTCTCTTATTTCACTAGTATTAACTTTTTTAATATTTAATAAATCAAGTATTTGTTTTAAATAATCAACTTGAGATTCGTTATTGTTAGCCTTAATCCCACTAGGTAAAACTCTTGAGTTTTCAAATCCTATTCTACAATGTCCTCCTAAAACTGAGGAAGAAACTAAAGAAGGAATCTCATGTTCTCCAAATGCGCATAACATCCAATTTACCTTGTCTTCAAGATTTAATTCTTTAAGAGTTTTTAAATAAGGTATCAAATCCTTAGTTTCACCTATTTGGCTTTTAGAATATCTTCCTAAAACAAATAAAATACTATGCTTTTCACCAGTAATAATTTCTTGTTCAAGAAGTTTATGAAATTTTTTTAAATCATCACTAGAATAGAGTATATGTTGAACTCCAATATTCTCACTTCTAGAAAAACTATAAAAAGCCTTTGCATCTTTTAATTCATTTATATTGTCATTAGAAGGTAATATTTCTTTTATTGCAACAGATGTTGCTTCAGGTTTTAATTGCTTTATTAAACTTATCATTTCATCAGGTTTATATTTAGAAACAGCTTCAGTTGTAGCTTGTACAATAAAATCTTTAGTACAATCTTTTTTGATAGATTTTATTGTATCTTTATATCTTTTAAGATCTAAAACATGATTAAAATTATCATCTCTAACATGTAAGTGTATAGCTTGAGCACCAGCTTTTTCACAAGAAATAGCCGTTTTAACTATTTGCTCTTGTTTTAAAGGTAACTTTTCATGATCACTGTGTAAAAGTCTTGCTCCATTAGGTGCAATCATTATTCCAGTTCGCATAAAATACCTTTTGCATCTAATGATTTATTTATAGCTAATTCTAATTTATCAACAAGCTCAATAACTTGTTTTTTATTAATAATAAACGGAGGCGCTAATAAAACGTGATCTCCCTCTTTAGAAAAATTTGTTCCGCCCATTGCATAACATAAAAGACCAAATTCTTTTGCTGTTTGTTTTATTTTAGAGAAAAGTTTTAACTTTGGATCAAAACACTCTTTTGTATCCTTATTTTTTACAAGTTCAACTGTAACAAACAAGCCCTTTCCTCTAACGTCTCCTACATAAGAATGAGAAGAAAACCTTGATTTTAGTTCTTCTTTTAATAACTTTCCCATTTCCTGAACATTTGTTAAAAGTTCTTTATCTTCAATCTCTTTTAGTACTGCAACACCTGCTGCTGTTGCACAAGAGTGTCCTATATAAGTATGTCCATGAGAAAAAGAAGCACTACCATTTGAAATTGCATCATATATTTTACTAGAAACAAGTGTTGCGGCAAGAGCTTGATATCCACCTGCTATACCTTTTGCTAGAGTGATTAAATCTGGTTTTATTCCAGTATATTCACTAGTAAATAAATATCCCGTTCTTCCATATCCACACATAATCTCATCTGAGACCAAAATAACTCCATATTTATCGCAAATTTCTCTTATTCTTTTATAATAAGATAAAGGAGCAGCAACAGAACCAAGTGTTGAACCTACTATTGGTTCATAAATAAATGCCGCAACACTAGTTACACCTAATTGTAATATTTTTTCTTCAAGTAAATTTGCAGCTCTTATTCCATATTCTTCTAAATTTTCATCATCTTTTTTTAACCTATACGCATATACAGGGTCAATATGATGCATACATTCACTCATATATGGCAAAAAAGCCTCTTTTCTTTGCTGATTTCCTCCAACACTTAATGTTGTCAGAGTATTACCATGATAACTTTGTTTTCTTGCTATTATATTTTTTCGTTGAGGCTCATTATTTTCTATATGATATTGTCTAACTAGTTTTAAAGCAGTCTCAACTGCTTCGGTACCTCCTGATAAAAAATAAACTTTTTCAAAATTATCAGGTGCTCTATTTATAAGCATTTTAGCAAATTTTTCGGTTGGTTTACTTGTTAAAAAACTTGTATGAGAATAAGGAATACTACTTAATTGTTTAATGATAGCATCTTTAACTTTTTGATTGCTATGACCTAAGCAAGATACAGCCGCACCACTTGAACCATCAAAATATTTTTTTCCATTTTCATCATAAATGTATATTCCTTCACCTCTTACAGCTACTGGTAAATTAGCTTTTAAATCTCTTTGTAAAATATATTCGGAAGCCACTTTCTTATCCTTTTAAATTATTTAATTGTACTATTTTCATTCCCGTTTGAATATAGTGTTCTTTAATACATTCTTCTATGTTTTTTTCATCTCTTGTTTTTAGTACTGAAACAATTTTTTCATGTCTTTTTTTTATTTCATTCATAGTATATAACTTTGACCAATTTCTTGAAAAAAGTAGTTGAGATTTTTTATTTAGTTTTCCAAGACTTTCTATTAAAAAATCATGTGTTGCGTATTTAATATAATATTTATGAAACTTAGAACCTAATTTAGCAACAGTTTTTTGATCATTAGCATGATCACTCATTTCTAAAATAATTTTCTCTAATTTGTATATATCATATTCAGTCGCATTAACTGCAAAACTTCTTGCAAGATATCCTTCTAATAAACCTTTTGCTGCATAAGTATCTAAAATATCTTTATTATTAATCTCTTTTACAAAGACTCCTCTTCGTTCGATATGTTCTAGTATTCCTAAAGAAACCAATTCATATAATTCTTCTCTAATAGGAGCTCTACTTACCTTTAAATTATTAGATAATGGGACTTCTTTTATTTGTTCGCCTTTTAAATAATCTTCATTTAGTACGGCTTCGTAAATATATTCAATTACTTTATTTTTTAAACTCTCGTTTTGTTTAATAAGCATACCTACTCCTTTTTATTGCCGACAATAATGAACTGACTAAAATTATAAACTAATGTATAAAACTATTAATTATTCACTTTTAGTTCATAGCAACGATTGATTAATATGGTACATATTTTCCATATCTCTTAAATATAATTCAAAATTTTTTTAATAAGTATTTCTCATTATAATACCTCAAAAAAAAATTAAAAATAATCTTACATAACAACTATAGCCTCAATATAGCCAATAAAAATCCCATTAAATTGATTTTATTGGCTTCTCAAAGCAAAATAATAGCAACTTACATAAAAAGTAAATACTCTCTAAGAAGTATTAGATTATATGTCTTCTCTATCTTTCCCAATATCTAGTTTTCTACTAAAGACATCGTCAATATTATCATGAACCTTTGAATTTCTATCAAGGAACATGATCTTATGTTTATCTAGTTCATTAATATTTTTTAATCCCATAACAGCTAAGATTCCTCTTATACTTATAAGAAGATTTTTGTGATAATTACTAATATATCCTGCATGTTTATATACAAAATATTTTCTTCTTTTTGACTTATCTTGTGTTGCTAAACCTACTGGACATTGATGTTTTGTTGTCCCAGAACAATATCTAGCTCTAATACATCCAGCACTCATCATAAATCCTCTAGATATTTGTACAAAATCTGCGCCTAATGATTTTATAATTACAACATCATCTGGTGTTAAAATTTTTCCACTAGCGACTATTTTAATTTTATCTCTAACACCATAATCTCTTAATACTTTATCCACTAAATAAACAGAATCTCTACTATTTAATCCTATTCTTTCCATTAATTCAATTGGTGCAGTTGCACTTCCTCCACTACCGCCATCAATACTTATAAAATCAGGATATGCATCATTTCCTTCATTTATTCTTTTTTTCAATTCTTTTACATAAGGTATTATATTTTCAT
>JAAETO010000331.1 GCA_024228275.1 Arcobacter sp. | reverse complement strand
GGGATGACAATGTTAATTTTTTATTTTTTATTTTATTATACTAAGGTGGTTATAGCGACGGTGCTCACCTCTTACCTTTCCGAACATAGAAGTTAAGCCCGCCAGCGCCGATGGTACTACTATTGTGGAAGAGTAGGTCGCCGCCTTCTTTAAATCCCAATCATTTTATGGTTGGGATTTTTTTATTCAAGAAATCTAATGGAAAATTTAGATCAAAAAAATATGGGCACTACTATTGGTCAGCGTAGAGTTGCCGCCTTCTTTAAAGCCTTTATCTAAAAGATGAAGGCTTTTTTTATGAAATAAACTCAAGGCCTAAGTGTTGGTAAAAGTCTAATGATTTGTGTCCTTTTTACAAATTTCACTAATCAATATTTTACTGTTTAACTAAATTATAGATGCCTTCTAATAAATAAAACTCCAATATTTAGATCATAAATTTTATACTTTATTTTGTAATAATACAGAAAGCTTTCTTACAATTAAATTTTAAAAATGTAATGCTTATAAATAAGAAAAATATTTAGTTCACCTATCCTTATTTTATTAAAATTCAAGCATATATTAAAGATATA
This sequence comes from Arcobacter sp., assembly GCA_024228275.1. GTDB lineage: Bacteria > Campylobacterota > Campylobacteria > Campylobacterales > Arcobacteraceae > Halarcobacter. The sequence continues at coordinate 1,844 of JAAETO010000331.1, read as the reverse complement.
CTTTGTCAATTAATAAATATTCTTAAATTTGGAAACTAACTAATTCAATAATTTCATGAAACGTTTCTTACAATTTTTATTAATAATGTTAATTATTAGTACTTCTTCTTGTAATAATAATCCAAAAGAGGAAGACACATTAAAAAATAAAGAAGTAAAAAGCAAACTACCTTTTTTTTCAAAATTAAACTCAGAACAAACAGGCATTGACTTTAATAATATTAATAAAGAGAGTGAAAAATATAACGTGTATGAATACGATTATTTTTATAATGGAGGAGGAGTTGCTGTAGCAGATTTTAATAATGATAATTTACAAGACATTATTTTTACTGCCAATATGTCTCCAAATAAGATATATATAAATAAAGGTGATTTTAAGTTTGAAGACATTTCTGAAACCTCCAATATTAATGTAGGAAAAAAGGGATGGACAACTGGAGTAACAACATTAGATATCAATAGAGATGGATTTGAGGATATTTATATTTGTAGATCTGGTTGGTTTAACGAAAGTCAAAAAGATATAGTAAATAATTTGCTGTTTATAAATAATGGTGATTTAACTTTTACCGAGTCTGCAAAAGAATATGGTCTGGATGGTTTGTATTACTCTACACAGGCTTGTTTCTTTGATTTTGATAATGATGGCGATTTAGATTTATATTTATTGAACCATCCAAATGTTTTTGATGAAACTGGTGTAAAAAAAGGAGGGAAATTTATTGAATTACCACTTGAAGATAAATTTAGTGACCAATTTTATATTAATGATAACAACAAATTTGTAAACGTTACCAAAAAGCATGGTTTAACTAATAGGGCTCACGGATTAGGAGTTTTATCTTTTGATTATAACAATGATGGTTATAGTGATATTTTTATTTCTAACGATTATAAAATGCCAAATTATATTTTAGAAAATCAGCAAGGAAAGAGCTTTAAAGATGTTACAGACGGTGCTTTAAAGCATATGGCAAAGTTTAGTATGGGGTGTGATTTTGCTGATATAAATAATGATGGATATCAGGATGTTTATACTGTAGAAATGTTGGCAGAAGATAATTATAGAAAGAAAACCAATATGCCATCTATGAATGTTGATATTTATTGGAAATATGTAAATACTGATAAGAAATATCAAGACATGCATAATAACATGCAATTAAATAATACTAATGGTACTTTTAGCGAGATAGCTTGGTTATCAAACATATCTGAAACAGATTGGAGTTGGAATCCTATGTTTGCAGATTTTGATAATGATGGATATCAAGATATATATGTAACAAATGGTTTTAAAAGAGATATTAATAATAACGATTACTTAATTAAAGCTAAAAAGATTGCTAAACAACGGACTTCAGAAAAAAAGAAAATAGTTTTTGAGGATCTTGTAAATGATATTCCAACGAATAAAGTTTCAAACTATATTTTTAGTAATAATAAGGATTTAACTTTCTCCAATAAAACCGAAGAATGGGGAGTATGGAATCCTTCATTTTCCTATGGCGCAGCATATTCAGACCTTAACAATGATGGCAATCTAGATATAATTGTTAATAATATGAATGAAGAAGCATTCATTTTTAAAAATAATGGCTCAGGTAATAAATATATCAAATTCTATTTAGATAATGATGACATTACTGCTTATGGAAGTAAAATTGAAATTTTAGATAAAGATGTATATCAATCAAAAGAACTTGTAAATGTACATGGGTTTCAATCTAAAAGGGAAGATGTATTGCATTTTGGCTTGTCTAACAAAAAAATAATAGATTCGATATTAGTTACCTGGTTCGATAATAAACAAACATTATTATTAAATACACCTGTTAATC
>JAAETO010000330.1 GCA_024228275.1 Arcobacter sp. | reverse complement strand
TCAAATCATTCATTATATATCCAATAGCTGGAGCAAATGTTATTCCTAACCATCCTAGTCCAGTTGCATAAATTAAGTTTTTATATTTTTCATCTCGGCCAATTAAAGGAATATCATTGGGGGTAAGTGGTCTAAACCCTGTCCATTGAACTTCTTCTTTCATTTCGAATGGTATTGTATACTCTTTGAAATTCTTTTTAATACTATCTATTTGTTTTTTTACAACTTCAGGATTTGTACTTCCTAATTCTAATTTTGAAGTTATTCTTACATCATCACATCTAGGAGTCATAGCAATAAACATATCAGCAAATAGTGATGACATTTTAGGTTTTAGTTCATCAGGCATTTTAAAAGTAATCGAATAACCTTTTGCAGGAGTCATCATAAGATTAGTTTTAATCTTATCACTTAGTAGAGTTTGATATCCAGTTGATAGTATAAAAGTATCTGCTTCATAACTACTTGTTAATGAGTTAACTTCTTTAACTCTATTATTTTCAAATTTAATATCTATAATCTTTTCATTTAGTATAAACTCTACACCTACTTCTTGCAAATATTTTTTTGTCGAAAGCATAACTTTTTTAGGATCTAAATGAGCATTTCTTTTTAATAATACTGAACCTTTTATTTTTTCATTAGCACAAGGCATATATTTTTTTGTCTGTTCAGGATTTAGAATTTCAAATCTTTTTTTATCTTGGCAATCTACTATCTTCTCATCAAAACTTTTTTGTTCCGTATAAATCATAAGCAACCCATCTTCATGAAGGTCAAAATCTAAAGCATCATCTAACATCATTTGTTTATATAAATCAAGAGCTAGTTCACCATATTTTTCAAATAATATCATTGTTTTTTTTTGGCGTTTTTCATTTGAATTTAATATAAAATTTACAAGCCATTTATAAAGATTTAAATCAAGTCTTGGATGAAATTGTACAGGGGATTCTCCTTTTAGAATAAGTTTCAAAGTTTCAAAAACAATTCCAGGATGACTTAAAGGAGATTTATCAAAAGCAGATAATAATCCAGCATTTCCAAAAGAAGTAGAATTTTCTATAGTTCCTTCATCTATTATAGTTACTTTTCGTCCACTTTTATATAAGAAATAAGCACTCATTAAACCAATAACACCACCACCAACGATAATAATATCTCTTTGCATGAGTTACCCTTTAATAATGATTTTTAATTAAGTATTATATAAAATATTTTAATGAATTATCTTTTAAAGTCCTATATATCTTATCAAAATCAACAGGATAAATTCTAGTATTACCAATACTTGTAATAAAATTAGTATCACCAAGCCATCTTGGAACGACATGATAGTGTACATGTTCTGCTATTCCAGCTCCTGCAGCTTTACTTAAATTCATACCTATATTAACGCCCTCAGCATTTAAAAGATCTTTCACCATCTTTGTAGCTTGTTTAACACGTAAAGATATATCAACCCAATCCCCATCATCCAAATCTTCAATTTTATCAGTATGTACATTTGGTATTATCATAAGATGTCCTGGTGAATATGGATATTTATTCATAACAACATAACAATTTTCATCTCTAAAAACGACACCTAATTTTTCATCAGATTCTTTATCTTGTAAAATATGACAAAATACGCAACCATCAATTTTCTCTTCTGTTACGTACTCAAATCTCCAAGGGGCATATAATCTTTCCATTCTTAAACCTTATATGAAATTTGGAGCATCATTTGCAAAAAGAATTAAATCTCCAGCTTTTGTTTTCTGCCCTAATGTTGACTCTAAATCTTTTTTATCTTTTAATATAAATAATTTTTCGTCATCAATATTGGCACTTAAAAGATGTGTATTTAAATTACCAGTTAAAATTGCAAAATCAAATTTTTCGTTTATTTCATTTGCAAGTAATATATTTGCTTCAGAAGTTGACTCTACAAGACCAGGAGTTACTATAACTTTTCGTCCTTCATGACTTGTACAAATATTAATAGCTTCTAACATACCTTCTAAGTTACCATTAAAACTATCATCAATAATGATTTTTCCACCTGCTTCTATTTTTTGTAATCTATGTTCTACTTGAGGTAAGTCTTTTATTGCAAGCTTTATTTCATCAATACTCATACCAAGTTCATGAGCTACTAAGATAACAGCTGTTAAATTTATAGCATTAAAACTTCCAAGAATTGGAGCATTAAAATGTTGTTGTTTTCCCTCTATAATTATATCAAACCAAATACCATCAAGATTGCTCATAGTTACATTTAGATTATTTGGAAACTTCGTAATAGTATTATACTCTTTAATAGGTACACTTTCATGAACAAAACCTCGTTTCATTTTTGGCGAACTTAAAATTTCCATTTTTGTATTAATAATATTATCCAAGGTTTTAAAGTATTCTATATGTTGTTCACCAACTGAACCAATAACACAATATTCAGGTTCTAAATACATAGTAATTTCTTCAATATCACCTTTTTGTCTTGCACCTGCTTCAGCAATATATATCTGAGTATCAAGAGGTAAATCCCTATTTACATCTAAGACAATTCCTCCAATTGTGTTAACAGATCTTGGAGTTTTATATACTTTATATTTTCTTTTTAATACTTGATATAAATAATTTTTAATTGACGTTTTTCCATATGAAGCTGTTATTGCTACTGTTTTTAGATTATTAATTGCATCATATCTTTGCTTACCTTTATGTTTAAAAGAAATAAAAAACATCTTTTCTAAACCATAAGAAATACCATAAGCTAAAAATATAGGAATAAATATTGCTGTTGAATGACAACTTTGACTTGAAAGACATAAAGTATGAATGATAAATGTCGAGAATAACAATATTGCTAAAAATCTTTTTACCCTTCCAGTTAAAACAAGAGGTCTATCTAATTTTTTATTCCATAAAATAAAACTGCTTAAATACAATAAATAAAAATATATTGCAAAATAAGGACTAGGTATTATATAAAATAATAGTATGGGAGCAACAAAATATGTGATATGCCATTGCCATTTATGATGTTTTAAAATAACTCTCTCTATTTTGTAGTTATACCATTGTAAATTCGTAATTAAATACCATCCTAATGCCATAATTAGTATGATATGTGTAAATATATTAAAGTATTCAATCATTTTTTATTCCATTTTCAATTATTCTAGCTATATCATGTGCATTTTTTATAAAAAAGTAATGATCTCCTTCATAAGAAGTAAAACTACTGTCTTTTATTAGACTATTTATTTTCTCCCCTGAAGCTAATCTTGTCGCACAATCATCTTTACCCCAAAAAATAATAGCATGTTTATCATAATTTTGGAATTCTTTTGTAAAATCTTCATCAACAACATTTTTAAAAGTTTCATACATACTTTCACTCATTCTCTCAACATCTTTACTTCGAAATATTTTAGTAACTTTTCCTAAACCAAAGATATTAAAAAATTTTGCAACTTTTATTTTTAATTTTACCATAAAAGTTTTTTTTTCTAAAATACCTGCACTACTAAGAAGTATAAGATTAGATGGATTTAATAAAGTTGCTACTTTACCACCAAAAGAGTGTCCTACTATGGCAAGTGGATTTATTTGTAAAACATTAAAAAACTCTTGTATGATTTTTGCATAACAATTGGTAGTAAG
>JAAETO010000329.1 GCA_024228275.1 Arcobacter sp. | reverse complement strand
TATATTAGAATTTACAGCAACGCCAGTAACAAAAACAAGTAAAGCAAAAAGTATCTATGCTAGTAATATTTTATATAGTGTAACCGCAACTGAACTAAAAAAAGAAAATATGATAAAACTTCCAATATTACTTAAAACTCTTGATGATAAAAAAGCTATCTTAAAAGGTAATCATTCAGCACTCAACTAAACTAGGCACATAATATCTACCAACTAAAACATTTTTCATTTCATCTAAAACTGATCTATTATTCTTTTTCACAGTAGAGATATACCCTCTAATTCTATTAAATATTTCAGCACCTTTAAAACTAGCAAAACAACCAGATATTTTCTCTTTTACTTTTATCATTCGCAAATCTCGTTCGGCTAAATTATTTGTAAATGGCACTAATAAGTTTGTAAAAAACCTTAGTGTTTCATCTTTATAGGCAACAAATCTATCTAATAGGTTTTTACCTTTACTTTGTTTTGGTTTTCTTTTGGTTTTTGGTATTTCTATAGGTGGTGGATAATATTTTAATGCTGATTGACATATATTGTCATATTGTTGATAAAACTGTTGTATTTTACCTTTTGATGGGCTAATTTTATTGTTTTCTTTTAATTTATAAATATAATTATTCATATTAGTTAAAAGAGAATGCATATCTGTAGCCCATCTTACATCTTCATTTTGAACTATACCGATTAATTCTCTTAAGTGATGAGCATTACAAAAGCTATGAGTACAATTATATTTATTATATGGCTTCCAATGGTCATGAACTGCAATACCATCATAGCTAGGAAGTATTGCCATTGTATCAATAGCATCTTTGCCTCTTTTTTGATGAATCATATAGTATGTTACTATACTGCTAGATACTACATGTGTCCAATGTAGTTTATCTTTAACTCTTGTACCTGTTTCATCTACATGAATAACTTTTGATTTTAAAAGTAAATCTTTTATATCATTTTCAAATGATTCTAATTTATTATAAAAGCTATTAAGCATATTGTATATAGTGCCATTACTGATTTTATGAGAGATGAAATCTTCAAGAAATTCAGATATTCTATCATATGGTAGCATCTGATATGTATTGAGATATGCTACTAATACTTTAATATTATCTCCATACTGTACATATGATTTTAGATTAGATGGATATTCAGGTTTATTAACACTTCCACAACAAGAGCAAGTTTTACTATGTAATTGATACTCTGTTACTTCTATATTTATTGGTGGTATATCAAATAGTTGTTTAGTAGATATTAACTTAGAATCTATATCTTCTAAATTATGATTACAATCTTTACAACTATTTACTTCTAATATTTCAATATGATCTGGATTATTAACTTTCTTTAAATTTGTACCTTTAGATCCTTCTTGACCACCTCTAGGTTTTTTCTTTTTTATTGTAGTATCAGAAGATGATTTTTTAGGATCTGTAAATCTATCATTTGTTGAGGGTGATTTAGAACTATTTGAACTATCCTTATTGATAATTTCTTTAAGTCTTTTATTTTCTTTTTTCAGAGAGACAATTGTTTCTTTTGCTTGAGATAATTTTTCTTTTATCTCTTTAAGTTCAATAAGTATATTTTCTATTATTTTATCTTTATTCATAATAAAAAACCCCTCTTTTTGTATAAATGATTATAGCTAAAAATAGCTAAAAAGTAAGTAAATGTAATGGTTTATGGAGTGTAAATTATGAAAGTTTTTTATGATATTTTGAAATAATTTATTGGGAGTAATTATTTGATGCTGAATGATTACTATAAAACAAAGCTTTATGGCTATAGAAAAAAGTTCAAACTTTATATATGAAAATATAAAAGATAAGCTTATAAGAAATTAATAACTGTAAAGGTGCTAGTTTTCTTTATTTTAATATAGAATGCCACAATTTATTATTTCTAAATTTTTTAAATTTTGTTAGATTTGGCTGTAAAT
>JAAETO010000328.1 GCA_024228275.1 Arcobacter sp. | reverse complement strand
AAGTAAAAAAAAGGGCTTTTAGCCCTTTTTATTTGTTTATCAAATTTATTGATTAATCGAAGCGTCTCTAGTCTTATTTTTTGTATCAACCCAAATATTTGGAGTTGATCCACCAGGAGTTAAGAATATTTTAGCATCTTTGTTCTCTCTAAGTGCATCATTAAATTTACCTTGTACTTGAATTTGTTGCATTTGAAGTAGTTTTGGTGTTAATGATTCTGCAATTTCTTTATTTGCTTGTGCTTGTGCTTGCGCTTCTATAGCAACTGCATCTGCACGACCTTGTGCTTCAATTCTATTTGCTTCCGCGTCTCCAGTAGCTTTTGCAGCTCTTTTTTCAGCTTCTTGTTTAGCTCTAAGAACTTCGTATCTAACTCTTTCAGATTCTTGATTAGCAATTTGAACTCTTTCAATTTGATCTTTAATTTTTTGAGGTAATACAATTTCTCTTAATTGAACTGATTGTAAAATTACAGGTTTACCTTCAAGAGAATCAATATCTTTTTGAATTCCTTCTTGAATTTTAACAGCAATTTCATTTCTTTTTGTAGGTAATTCTTCAGCTGTATAATTTCCTACAACATTTCTTACAATATCTCTAACTACAGGATTAATAATTTTATCTTCCCAAGAAAGACCCCAGTTTGCAATAGTTACAGGTGCACCATCTGCTGTAAGTCTATATTGAACTGTTAATTCAATAGAAACAGGTAACCCTCTTGCATCAAGAATATTAATCGCAGGATTTAGTTTAATACTTTGATCAAATCCGCCAGCTGTTTCAACAGAAGCATAATTTATTAATCTTATTTTTGTATCAACAATGAATACTTTTTGATAACCAGGTACAATAAAATGAAAACCAGGTCTTAAAGGAGTGTCATTATATTTTCCTAAAGTTTGTTTAATACCCACATATCCAGATTCGATTGTTAAAAAAGGTTTTGCTAAAAATAATACTACTATTATTATTACAATTCCATATATGAATCCTGCTTTTTTTCCTAAACCTTTGAAAAACTCAGGTGGCTCAAAAGGTGGTTGGTAGTTTCCACCACCACCATTATTAGAGCCACCTCCATTTTTATTTTGTTGTTGTCTGTTTTTAAAATAGTCATTATCTATTGGCATTTTTATTTTCCTTGAATTTTTTAATTAATATACGTTAAATCTTTTAAATACTTCTCATTTTTACCAGCTACTAAGTCAAAATAAGCATTTTGTAAGACTTCAGTAATAGGACCTCTTTCACCTTTTCCTATTATTCTTGCGTCAATATCTCTAATCGGAGTTACTTCAACCGCAGTTCCTGTAAAAAATGCTTCATCAGCAATATAAACTTCTTCTCTTGTTAACTTTCTTCTAACTACTGTATATCCAAGATCTTCTGCTAGTTGTATTACTGTTGCTTGAGTAATTGATTCTAAAGAATTGTCATTTGGTGGTGAGATAATAATTCCATCTCTAACAATGAAGAAACAAGCACCAGATGCTTCGGCAATATAACCTTGATCATCTCTTAATAATGCTTCATCATATCCACATTCAACAGCTTCACCTTTTGCCATTTGAGAGTTTAAATAATTTGCAACTGCTTTTGCTTTACCCATTCCAGAAGTATTTGAATTTCTTGTCATAGATGCAATTTTTACTCTTACACCTTTTTTAAGACCTTCATCTCCTAAGTATGCTCCCCATTCCCAAGCCGAAATAGAAACATTTACAGGAGCTTCTTTATGATATAGACCCATAACGCCATAACCTAAATAAACTAGAGGTCTTATATAAGCACCGTCAAATAGTTCATTTTTTTGTAATAATTCAATTTGTGCGTCATTTAGTTCATCTTCATCAAAAGGTACATCAATAAGTGTCATTTTAGCTGAATTTATAAGTCTTTTTGTATGCTCTTTTAGTTTAAAAATAGCACATCTACCATCGTGAGTTTTATACGCTTTTGTCCCTTCAATCGCGCCATTACCATAGTGTAATGTATGGCTTAATACATGAACTTTTGCATCATGCCAATCAACAAATTTTCCATCCATCCAGATGTATTTTGCTTCAGTCATTTATATTATCCTAGATTAAATTTTTAACGCTTATTTTACCTAAGTGTTTATTAAATTTAAGTGAGATAAACTTTTTATGTCAAAATAAGATTATAAATTTTAACAAATAACTAAATAGTATTCATTTATTGTATAATATAGTAAGTTAATTAATAAATAATAATTAATAAATAACCAAGGAAATGTATGAATCAACAAAAATTTTGGAATGAAAAGTTTTCGAGGGAAGATTATTTATATGGAACTAATCCAAACGATTTTCTAGTATCTTGTGAGAATAATTTTAAAAAAGCACATAGGTTTTTATGTTTAGGTGAAGGTGAAGGAAGAAATGCAATATACTTTGCAAAAATAGGATTTGAAGTTACAGCTATGGATGCTTCAGATGTAGGTTTAAAAAAGCTTGAAAGACTTGCAAAAGTAGAAAATGTTCAAGTAAAGACTAGATGTATTGATTTAAATGAATGGGAACCAAAAAAGAAGTATGGTTCAATTATTTCTTCATATTTACATATGTACAAAAAAGATAGAAAAAAACTTTTTGATAAAATTGAGTCCTGTTTAAAAGAAAAAGGTTTTTTTATAGGTGAATTCTTTTCTAAAAATCAATTAAATTATAGCAGTGGAGGCCCAAAAGACTTAGATCTTTTGTATAGTGTTGATGATTTTCTTAATGCTTTCCCAAACTGTACTAAGCATAAGGTTGAAGAAGTAGAAATAGAACTTGATGAAGGAAAATCTCACCAAGGTAAGGCTAGTGTAATTAGAGTTATTATTCAAAAAAACTAATATTTCTTGAATTTTAAACATCTTTTATATATACTATATCTTCTACATAATAAAATAATCTCAAATTAAAGATAAAAGATTAGAAAAATGATAAATAAAATAAATAATATAATAAAAAATAAAGTATTAATAATTGATGGTGCTATGGGTACTCAGTTACAAATAGCAGATATAAAAGATGAACAATGGCAGTATGAAGGAAAAGATTTAGAAGGTTGTAATGAGCTTTTAAATCAAACAGCTCCAGAGGTTCTAACAGTAATACATGATGCTTATGCAAAAAGTGGTGCAAATCTAATTACAACAAATACTTTTGGAACTATGCCATGGGTGTTAGATGAATATGATATATCTGAAAAGGCTTATGAATTATCTTATCTTGGAGCAAAACTTGTAAAAGAGTCTTGCGAAAAATTTAATAATGAAGATGATATTAAGTTAGTACTTGGATCAATAGGTCCAGGAACTAAACTTCCTTCTTTGGGACATATAAAGTATGATGAAATGTATGAAGGTTATAAAATTGTCGCAAACGGGCTTGCTGATGGTGGAACTGATATATTTTTACTTGAGACTTGTCAAGATCCTTTACAAATAAAAGCTGCATTACATGCTTTAAAAGATACTCATCCTGAAATTCCTATAATGGTTTCTGTAACAATTGAGATGTCAGGAACAATGTTAATTGGGACAGATGCTATGACAATTGCAGCTATTATGGAACCATTTAATATTTTATCTTTAGGGTTTAACTGTGGAACTGGACCTAAGCAAGTTTATAAACATGTAAAAACTTTAAGTGAAGTTTGTAAGTTTCCAATTTCTGTTCATGCAAATGCAGGACTTCCTCAAAATAAAGGAGGAGTTACTTTCTATCCAATGGGCCCTAAAGAATTTACTTCTTTACAAAAAAGTTTTTTAGAAATTAGTGGTGTTGCATTTCTAGGTGGTTGTTGTGGTACAACGCCAGAACATATTAAAGAACTTGTAAAAGAGGTAAAAGGAAGTGTTCCTTTAAAACCTTCAGGATTTTTAAAAGCTTCATTAGCTTCTTTATTTAATACAGTATCTTTAAAGCAAGACCCAGCACCATTATTAATAGGTGAACGTTCTAATGCAACTGGCTCAAAAGCATTTAGAGAATTACTTAAAGCAAATGATTATGAAGGTACTTTATCTGTTGGACAACAACAAGTAAGAGCAGGAGCTCATATAATTGATGTATCTGTTGGTTTTGCTGGACGTGATGAAAGAGAAGATATGGATAAGGTTGTAGAACTTTATTCTCAAAAAGTTTCATTACCTCTAATGCCAGATTCAACTCAAATATTAGCACTTGAAGCAGCATTAAAACAAATAGGTGGAAGACCTATTATAAACTCTGTTAATTTAGAAGATGGAGAAGAAAAATTTGATGCTGTTTGTAAATTAGCTAAAAAATTTGGAGCAGCATTAGTTTGTCTAGTAATTGATGAAGTTGGTATGGCTAAGACTAAAGAAGATAAACTAAGAATTGCTGAAAGAATATTTGATTTATGTGTAAATAGACATGGTTTTAAACCTGATGATTTAGTATTTGATATGCTTACTTTTACTATTGGTTCTGGTGATGATGAGTATAGAACTGCTGGTGTTGAAACTATGGAAGCAATTAGAGAGTTTCAAATTAGGCATCCTGAAGTTGGTACAACATTAGGACTTTCTAATATCTCTTTTGGACTTGATATAAAAGCCAGAGCATATTTAAACTCTATTTATTTAGATTATTGTGTAAAAGCTGGATTAACATCTGCTATTGTAAATGTTAAACATATTTTACCATTAAATAAAATTAGTGAAGATGATAAAAAAGCTTGTGATGATTTAATTTTTAATAATCAAGAAGAGGGTGATCCTTTATTTGCTTTTATTGAACATTTTTCAAATGTTGATGATATAGAAGAACAAAGTGATGAAGAGTATCAAAAGCTAGAACCTGTTGAAAAAGTAAAAAAACTACTTCTAGATGGAGATAAAGATAGATTATTACCCCTTGTTGAAGAGTTAAGACATGAAGTTAAACCTGAACTTATAGTAAATGAGTGGCTTATAGATGGTATGAAAATAATAGGTGAGTTATTTGGAAGTGGACAGATGCAGTTACCCTTTGTACTACAAAGTGCTGAGACAATGAAAGCAACTGTAGATTCTTTAAATCCTTACTTACCAAAAGAAGAAAAAGCTAGTGAAACTATTCTAGTTTTAGGGACTGTAAAAGGTGATGTTCATGATGTTGGTAAAAACTTAGTTGATATTATTTTAAGTAATAATGGTTTCAAAGTTATAAATATAGGTATTAAAGCTGATTTAAATGATTTTATAATTGCAGTGAAAGAGCATAAAGCAGACGCTATTGGAATGAGTGGACTTTTAGTTAAATCAACAGCTGTTATGAAAGAAAACCTCGAAGAGCTTAAAAAAATTGGAGTAGATATTCCTATTTTATTAGGTGGTGCTGCTTTAACTAAGTCTTTTATAAATGATTATTGTAGACCAATTTATGATGGGCCAATTTTCTATTGTAGAGATGCCTTTGATGGTGTTGTTTCTATGCAAAGAATTGAATCAGGGGATAGTAGTAATACGGCATTAGCAGCTGATTTAGTTAACCAAGAAGAAAAACCAAAAAGAGAAAAAAAAGAGATTATTATCCCTCCTTACGAAGAGATTAGTTTACCTGAAGCTACTGAGTTTACATTTCCTCCTTTATGGGGAAGAGTTGCGTTAACAGAAAAGAACATAAATCAAGATTTAGTATTTTCGTGGATAAATCATAGAGTATTATTTAGACAAAGATGGGGATATAAAAGAGCTAAACAAAAGAGTGCAGATTTTTTAAAGCATGAAAAAGAAGTTGTTGAACCTTTATATGAAGACTTAAAAGAGCAGTTTATTCAAAAAGAGCTTTTTAATCCAATTGCAATATATGCATATTATCCTTGTATTTCTCATGATAATAAACTATATATTTTTGATACAAAATACTCTTTTAATTCTGAAAAAGAGTCTAAGAATGTACCATCTTTAGAAGAAGCTATAAAAGTATTGGAGTTTCCAAGACAAGGTAAACAACCTCATAGATGTATAGCTGACTTCTTTGCGAATGATAGACTTGATGTAGTTGCATTTTCTTTTGCAAGTGCAGGCTTAAAATTAAGTCCTTATGAAGCAGATTTATATAAACAGAGTAAATTTACAGAATATTATCAAGTTCATGGTTTAGGAGTAGAACTAGCTGAAGCTTTAGCTGAGGTACTACATAAACAAGTAAGACTAGATTTAGATATTGTACCAAAAGAAGGTAATACTTTAAAAGATGTTCAGATGAAACAATATGTAGGATGTAGATACTCTCCTGGATATGCTGCTTGTCCTGATTTAGAAATGAGTAGAGATATTTTTGATTTATTAAATCCTGAAGAGTTTGGAATAGAGTTAAGTGAAACTTTTCAAATCCATCCAGAACAATCTACTTGTGCAATAATTGTTCCCCATCATCTAGCAAACTACTATAATATTTAAAAGAGTTTTTTCTTTTAAATATGTAGTTATTTTATAATATAGGCGTATAACATTATGACAAATACTTCTAAAGGCATATTAATAACTTCAAGTGGTGTTTTGATTATGAGTTTTGAATCACTACTTATAAAATTAACTAGTATTTCACCTTTAGCATTCTCTTTTTATATTGGGATTTTTATGTTTTTTTCTACTACAGGAACACTGTTTATAAAAAAAGAGATATCAATAAAAGATATTTATAATAAATCATTTAAATATATTATGTTATGCGCATTTCTTATGTCCTTATCAAATATATTTTTTATTTCTGCCATTAAAAATACACAAGTTGCAAATGTTGTAATTATATTAAGCACCTCTGCACTATTTTCATCATTTTTTGCTTATCTTTTTTATAGAAAAAAACCTCAAAAAAATATATACGTATCTTCAACTTTTATATTTTTAGGTCTATTTATAATATTTAAAGAGGAATTGTCTATAGGAAATTTTCAGGGTAATATATATGCTTTATTGTGTACAGTTATCTTTTCAATTTCTTTTGTAGTTTTAGCTAAACATAAAGATGTAAATAGAGTATTATTAACAGCAATTAGCGGAATAATGCTTAGCTTAATTACTTATGTGCTAAGCGAAAGTTTAGAAGTAGATATAAAGACACTCTTTATAGTAATGACTATGGGTTTAATTGTTACTCCTCTTTCAAGGGTAATGATTGGAAATGGCACTAAATATATTAATGCGAGTGAAGTTAGTTTGCTCATGATTATAGAAACAATAATGGCACCAATATGGGTTTGGATATTTCTAAATGAAATACCAAGTGAATACACTTTTATAGGAGGAAGTATTATTCTTTTAACAATTTTATTTAACTCTATTTACACTATAAAGAGAGGATTTTAAAGAATTCTATTTAATTTCAATAAGTAAAATTTTTTTAAAAATTAATGCATTATTATATTTAATTAGATAAAATAGACAATATTTATTTATAGGAAAAAACAAATGCCTCAAGAAAAGAACTTGAAAAACAAAATTTTAGATTATGTATATATATTATCAAAGCAACCATTGTTATTAAAAGATTTATTAGATGCCAATAGACAATATAATGAAGGAATGCATGTAGACTCATCAAAGTTAGGTTTTAGACTAAAACTTAGACGAGCTTATTTTGTATATATTGCAATAGTTATTTGTATATTTGTTCCTATTGCTACAATATTACATAAACTTCTTGCCGATTTAGATTCTCATATTTCTATACTAGGTTCAATGATAATTACAGCTTTAATTTTTATGGGATTTAATTTTTTTATATCTAGACTAAGAGATGAAATTACTTCAAGACAAATAAAAAAATCATGGCGATTAAGATTTCCATATTTTTCTTATGATGAATACAGATATAAAGTAGAAGAAATTTATCAGAAAGCTTTAAAAGAAGAGATATCTAAAAAAGACCTAGAAAAGTATATTTTAGATAATCTAGTTGAAGATTAAAATTACTTCTCACAAGTTTTTTTACAATCAGTTAGTTTATTAAAAGGTACATTTCCTCCGCATCCTCCATAAACAAACTTTTCGCAACTTTTAGAGTCTTGATTGTAATAGTAGTTAATAAAATATGCTCTACATTTTCCAGTATCTTGTTTTTCATAACATTTTTTTGGAAGTTTTTGCTCTTTTGCACAAGCAGATAAAAAAAGAGATAGAATAATAAAGAGAAATATATTTAATTTCATAATAAGCCTTTAAATAATGTAAGTTATAAAATAGTACAATAAATAATATTAGTATTTAAATAATTGGATTCATATGAATTTTGAAAATTTTAAAGTCGGTAACTATTTTTCACTTGGTGTAGAATTAGAGTTAAGGATTTTAGATAAATTAGAATTAACTCTTCAAAACGAATATAATTATATTGTAAAAAATATAGATCCCAAATATAAAAATAATATAGCTGCTGAATTTTTAGCTTCTATGGTTGAAATTAATACTCCCATATTTTATTCTGAAAAAGATTTAATCACATATTTAAAAGATATAACTTGTGATATTAATAAAGTTATTTCTAAAAAAGATTTATTACTTCAAACAAGTGGAACTTATGCCCAAAAAAATGATAATATAAGATTTGATAGCAATGAAAGATATAAAAATATTTTAGATGAACATAAAATTTTACTAGAAGATTTTACAATATGTGGAACACACGTACATATAGGTTTTGAAGACTTTGATAAGGCCTTAAGAGCTTATAATTACTCTTTGTATTATTTACCTTTATTTGTATCTTTAAGTGCATCTTCTATATTTTACAATGGTATGAATACTGGTATCCATTCTTATAGAACAAAAATATTTGATAGGTTACCAAAATCATCAATCCCAGATTACTTTTCAAGTTATAAAGAAATGAAAGATTTATATGATTTATTATATAAAACAAACGTTATAAAAAGTACCAAAGATATATGGTGGGATGTAAGAATTCAACCTCATTTTAAGACTTTAGAATTTAGAATTTGCGATGCGGTAAGTGATTTTGAAAGATTAGAGGTAATTATAGCTTTATTACGAGCTATGTGTAAATTATCTTTAATAGAAGATTGTATAAAAATGCCTTCTCAAATTTTGAAACAAAATATGTGGAGTGCTACAAGATATTCAATGGAAGCTAATTTTATTACAAATGAAGGCTTATTTACAATAAGAGAGATTATCAAAAATTTAATTGAAAAAGCATACAATAAATCATTTTTGACTAAAGATTTATATATAAAAGCAAATAAAATATTGCTCAAAAAAAGTATATCTGAGCAAATGTTAGAAATTTATAATAAAACAAATAGTTTAAAAGAAGTGGAAAGATTAGGAGTAATTAGATGAAAGGTGTTGTATCCGCAGGTGATAAAAATTCTGCACAAGCAGGAGCAGATATTTTAAAAGAAGGAGGGAATGCATATGATGCAGCAATCGCTGTTATGCTTGCTGGTCCAATATGTGAACCTCTCTTTACAAGTTTAGGAGGAGGTGGCTTTCTTTTAGGACTTGAAAAAGGGAAAAAACCGGAACTTTATGATTTTTTTGTAGAAGTTCCTAAAAAAAGAATTAAAGAGCCTGAGTTTTATCCTATTTATGTAGACTTTGGAGCTGCTATACAAGAGTTTCATATTGGTGCGGGTTCTATTGCTATTCCTGGACTAGTAGAAGGCATTTCTCAAGTTTATAAAGATAAATGTACTCTTCCTATGAGTGAAATAATTAAACCCGCGGTTAAATACGCAAGAGAAGGTATTTATTTATCTAAAATGCAAGCAAGTTTTATAGAACTTCTTAATCCAATTTTTACATCTACTCAAAGTAGTATGAATATATATGGTATGCCTAATAGTGTTGAGCCAAAAGAATTAATAAATGAAAAGGTTCTTTTTAAAAACCCTAAGTATGCTGATTTTTTAGAAGAGTTTGCAAGTGAGGGTAGTAGACTTTTTTATGAAGGTCATGTGGCAGATGAGATTGAACAAATCACAAAAGATCATGATGGACTAATATTAAAAGAGGATTTAAAAAAATATAAATGTATAAAAAGAGAAGCAATCGATTTTAACTATAAAGGTTATGAGATTGTAACTAATCCACCTCCAAGTGGAGGTGGTGTATTAATAGCTTTTACTATGAAACTTCTTGAAAATTATGATTTAAAAGATTTTAGAAGTTTAGAATATGTAAAAGGTATGATAGAAGCATTTAAAACTACAAGTGATTTTAGAAAAGAACATGTAGATGAGTTTCTACATGACCCTAAGCTAAAAGATATTTTATCAAATGATAGACTTATAAAAAACTACTGTACTACAATGAGCAGTAGGCTAAATTTATGGGGAAATACAACACACCTATCAGTTATAGATGAAGAAGGAAATTCAGTTTCTGTTACAACTACAAATGGAGAAGGTTGTGGGCATGTTGTTCCAAGTTCTGGAATTATGCTTAATAATATGATGGGTGAAGAAGATTTAAATCCTCATGGTTGGTTCTCTTGGAAAGAAGGAATTAGATTACCTTCTATGATGGCACCTACTGCTGTTTTAAAAGATGGTCATCCTGAACTTATTTTAGGAAGTGCAGGTAGTAATAGAATCCGTTCAGCAATTACACAAACCATGATAAATTATCTAGAATATGGAATGAGTTTACATGATAGTATAAACTCACCAAGAATTCATTTTGAAAAAGGTTCTGTATGTATGGAACCTGAATGTACTCATTTTATAAGAGACGAAATAAAAAAGCATTATGAACTACAATATTTTGATGATTTAAATCTGTTTTTTGGTGGAGTACAAGCAGTTAATGGAGATTTAGAAGGTGGATGTGATATTAGACGTGGTGCAGCTGTTGTAAAAGTAGATTAAAGTTTTAAGAACTTTTTATATCTAAATTAAAATGTATTTTCATAAATTCTAATATTGATTTAACAAGAGCTTTTGCAGTCTTTTTTCTATTTTCTTGTGTTTTTCTACAATAATAAGGAAATTCTATTTGAATAGAAGAGACACAAGAATCATTAATAGAAGAGTATACTTTTGTATTATATGCTCCTTCAAAATATTCTTCATCATTTGAAGAAAAAGGTATCTCTTTTGATGGGATAGATTTAAATCCATTTTTTGTCATTAAAGTACCAAGAGAGTACTCTTCTTTTAGTTGTTCAACAAATGAAAACTTAGAATAGTTTGATAAAGTTTTAATACTTGATTTATCTTTATATAAAGATAAATCATTTTTTTCTAGCCTTAAAATATCATTTGTAAGTAAATATCCAAACTCTATAGCTTCATGAGAATGAGATTGTCCGTGAATATCTATATATAAACCTTTTTGATGTTTTTGCTCAACTGTATCTATTGATTCTTTTATAAAATTGTGAAAAGTTTTATATGAAGCTAATGAATTATGACAACTTACAGCTTCTTTTTCTTCTCTATTTGCATCTACTTTTATTCTTGCTAAATCCATTATAATAGTATGAGGATATGAATTAGTTTGAATAAAAAACTCATTGATAATATCAAATGTCAATTCTTTTGTATACTCATCTGCTTCAAATATTCCATTTGTTCTGTTTGATATATTATCTGGACAATTAGTTCCTCCATGTGGTACGGAGATAATAATAGGAAGTGTTCCTTCTAAATATTGTATATGCTTTTTATTAATTAAAGGTTTGTTTGTCATAAATTGGCCTAGCTATTTTGTTTCTTTGTTTTTTTAATTCTATATCAATATATTTTGCATCTATATTTTGCTTATTTTTAAATGCTATTGTTTGCTTTTTTTTAACTGGTTTAATCTCATAGATTTCAAAACCTGCTTCATTCATAGATAATCTTATATTAGTAGAGACTGCATAAGTAGTTACTATCGCATCTTCTTTGCATGCTTTGTATATATCTTTAAAATATTCGACACTCCAAAGTTCTTTGTTTACGTCTAGACTAAAGGCATCTTGGTAAACTATATCTATATTTTTTAAACTCTTTATATACTCTCTTGCATCACCTATAAATAGTTTGATATTTAAATTTTTATCTTTATAGCTTTTATTTTTTGATATCTCTTTTATTATTTCTTTTAAGTTATCAAATTCTTTTGGGTATTCAAATTCTTCTAAAGAGTTTACAAGATTTAAATCTAATTCAGGAGAATAAATATTAAGCTTAATATCTAGATTATTTTCAAGGATGTAATAAATAGTACTTAAAGTGTTATATCCTAAACCAAAACAAATATCTAAAATATTAAGCTCTTTACTTTGCTTATGATATTGTAAAGCTGGAATTACATGTTTTGTAAGAGACTCTTTTATAGCTCCTGTTTTAGTATCATGAAAGTGTTGGTTATATTTTGAAGAGAAAAGAGTATTTGAACCATCACTTGTTTTAACAAGCTCTATCACTATAAACCACTGCCCCACATATGAAGTTTTTTAGCTGTAATTAAATGATAATCTTCAAATAGATCTATATTGTTTATTGCTACAAATGAAGTTTTGTCTAGTAAAGATTTGATCTCTTCTAAATTATCATTTGATTTTTTTTCTAAAATTATTATATTTGCTGAGTTTTCTAAAGCTTTATAGTACATTTTTAAAACCTTATCTTTATTAGGGCAAAAGAAAAGTATATTAGAAAGTACAATATATTCAAAATCTCTTGCACTAGCTCTTAGTCTAGCTGATTTTTCATCTATAAACTCAATATAATTAATTTTACCCTCTAAAGAGTTCGTAACTTCTTCAATAACAGGCCGTAAAAAATCAAGCTTATTATTGACATGAAGTATAGATATATTTGGAAAAGGTTGAAATAGGTCTTTAAAAAGAGTTAATTCTTTATTCAATTATATCCCTAGTTTTTTCATTTTTTCATCTGTTAAGAATAATTCATCATTACTCATAACGCCAATTTCTTGACTTAAAATATCTTTTGCTATTTCTTTTGCATCTTCTAATGAGTGCATTGCACATGTACCACATTGGTACTCATTTAATTCTGGTATATCATCTTGTGAGGCTACATTTAAAACATCTTTCATAGCTTTTTTCCAAGCAATACCAACTGTTTTTTCGTCCGGGTTACCAAGAAGACTCATATAAAATCCAGTTCTACATCCCATAGGCGATACATCAATAATTTCAACTGTATCAGAATTTAAATGTTCTCTAATAAAACCAGCAAATAAGTGTTCTAAAGTATGAATACCCTCTTGATTCATCATTTTTTGATTTGGAGCATAAAATCTTAAATCAAATACTGTTATAACATCACCTGATGGTGACTTCATAGTTTTTGCAACTCTAACTGCTGGTGCTGGCATTATAGTATGATCTACTCTGAAGCTATCTAATAATGGCATTTTTAATCCTTATGTATATATTTATAAAAAATTTCAATTATAAAAGAATTGTATCTTAATTCTCTTAAATATGATTTATAAAAAAAATATTAGAATATATAAAGAATTGTTGTGGATTTTTTAGAATACTAAAATAAAAAGGGGATAGATAAAATATCTACCCCATTTTTTTGTATATTGAAGTTAAAAAAGATAATAAGTTATTGCTTATTCTTCTTCTGATACTTCATCAGACCAATCAGCCGCTGCCATACGAGCAAGTTGTCTGTATCTGAATTGTGCATCAGATTTATTTTGTGCAAATAATTCTTCTGCTTCTTCAGGATTAAACTTTTTAAGGTTAATATATCTGTTTTCTTGCATTAAGAACTCTTCATATCTTGACCAGTCAGGCTTCTTCCCAGAAACTTTAATCGGGTTTTTACCTTTTTCAGCTAATCTTGGATCATAAGTATAAATTGGCCAATAACCACAATCAGTAGCTAATTGTCCTTGGTCAACTGATTTCATTAATCCACCTTTAATTCCGTGAGCAATACAAGGAGAGTAACCAATAACTAATGAAGGACCAGGGTATGCTTCAGCATCTTTAATTGCTTTCATTGTTTGTTTTTGACTAGCTCTTGAGTTGATTTGAGCAACATATATATTCCCGTAAGTCATAGTGATATAACCTAAGTCTTTTTTAGCTGACTTTTTACCATCATTTGTAAATTCTGCAATAGAACCTGCACGTGCTGACTTAGAAGATTGTCCACCAGTATTAGAGTAAACTTCTGTATCCATAACTAGAATATTTATATTTTCACCAGTTGATAAGACGTGATCTAGTCCACCGTAACCAATATCGTAAGCCCAACCGTCACCACCAAAGATCCATTGAGATTTTCTTACAATGTATTTCTTAAGAGATATTAAATCTTTAACACCTGGCTCATCAGCATGTTCTTCAAGTGCAGGAACTAATAAGTCTCTTAATCTTTGAGTTTTAGGACCGTCATTTCTATTTTCAATCCACTCTTTGAATAATGAAACTAATGGATTAGAAACTTTATCCATATTATTATTCATAATTGTTTGGATTCTATTTCTAATAGTTTCATTTGCATGATGCATACCAAAACCAAACTCAGCTGTATCTTCAAATAATGAGTTAGCCCAAGCAGGACCTTCACCCTTATCATTTTTAGTATATGGAGTTGACGGTGCTGAAGCTGCATAGATTGAAGAACAACCAGTAGCATTTGCAATCATTGCTCTATCTCCAAATAGTTGAGTAATTAAAGTAATGTATGGAGTCTCACCACAACCTGGACAAGCTGAATGGAATTCAAATAAAGGCTTAGCAAATTGAGAACCTTTTAAAGTATCTTTAGAAACTACATAATCTTTATATTCAACTTCATTAAATAAATAGTCAGCATTTTCTTGCTCACCTTTATTTTTCTCATCTTCAAATGGAACCATAACTAGTGATTTTTCACTTGTTGGACAAACATCTACACAAACATTACACCCAGTACAATCTAAAATAGAAATTTGTATTTTGTATTTATAGTTTCCTTTTATCCCTTTTCCTGTTCCATCAATTGAATGTTCTTTTACTCCTTCAGGAGCTTTTTCCATCTCATCATCATTTATTAAGAAAGGTCTAATTACAGCATGTGGACACTCAAACGCACATTGATTACATTGAATACATGTATCTTCAACCCACATTGGAACAATATCTGAGATACCTCTTTTTTCATATTTAGTTGAACCACCTTCTAATGTACCATCTTCTCTATCATTAAAAATTGATACTGGTAAATCATTACCTTTAGCTGCATTTACAACTTTTGCAAAGTTTTCAACATAATTAGAACCAATGTATTCTGAGTTAACTACAAGTCCACCAACTTCTAAATCAGACCATGTAGGATCTACAGTAACTTCTTCAAGTCCATCTGAACCATGTTCGATTGCTTCAAAGTTCATTTGAACAATTGCATCACCCTTTGATGAATATGATTTTTCTGCAAATTCTTTCATATAACCTTTTGCTTCTTCAAACTCAATTACATTTGCCAACTTAAAGAATGCAGATTGCATGATTGTATTTGTTCTAGTACCTAATCCTAAATCTCTTGCAATTTTAGTTGCATTTAATACATAGAATTTAGCTTTTTTATCAGCAAGTAATTTTTTAACTCTATCTGGAATTGTTGAAACTATTTCTTCTTTAGTATGAATTGAGTTAAGTAAGAAAGTACCACCATCTCTTAATCCATCAATTACTTCATATTGCTCTAAGTATACTTCTTTAGAACAAGCTACAAATCCAGGATTAGTTACAAGGTAAGTTGATCTGATTGGTTCTGGAGAGAACCTTAAGTGAGATCTAGTAAACCCACCTGATTTTTTTGAATCATATGCAAAATAAGCTTGTGCATATAAATCAGTTTTATCACCAATAATCTTAACAGAGTTTTTATTAGCTCCAACAGTACCATCAGCACCAAGACCATAGAATAAACACTCTCTTACTTCATCAGAAGTAACACTTACATTTGAACCAACATCAATTGAAAGGTAAGTAACGTCATCTTTTATACCTACAGTAAATCCATTTTTAGGATTATCCGATGCTAAGTTATTAAATACAGCAATTACATCTGCTGGTTTAAAGTCTTTAGAAGATAATCCATATCTACCACCAATAATAAATGGTTGTTTCTTTTGACCGTAGAATACATTTCTTACATCTAAATACATTGGTTCACCTAATGAACCAGGCTCTTTAGTTCTGTCAAGTACACAAATTTTTTCTACAGAATCTGGTAAAACATTCATAAAGTATTTAGTTGAAAATGGTCTGTATAAATGAACAACTAATAAACCAACTTTTTCCCCTGATTCTCTCATAAAGTCAATTGTTTCTTTAATAGTTTCATTTGCAGAACCCATACATACTACAATATCAGTCGCATCTTCTGCACCGTAGTAAGTAAACGGCTTATACTCTCTACCTGTAACTTTTGAAATTTCTTCCATATATTCATTAACAATATCTGGCATAGCATCGTAATATTTATTACATGCTTCTCTTCCTTGGAAGTAGATATCATCATTTTGTGCAGATCCTCTAGTTACTGGAGATTCTGGGTTTAAAGATGTGTCTCTGAATTTTTGAATTGCATCGTAATCAACAAGTCTATCAAAAACATCATAATCCATAACTTCAACTTTATTAATTTCATGTGAAGTTCTAAATCCATCAAAGAAGTGCATAAATGGAACTCTACCTTTAATAGTAGCTAAATGAGCAATTCCCCCAATATCCATAACTTCTTGAACTGAACCAGATGCTAACATACAGTAACCTGTAGATCTTGCACTCATAACATCTTGATGATCACCAAAAATTGATAATGCATGTGCAGCTAAAGCTCTTGCTGATACATGAATAACACTTGGTAATAATTGTCCAGCCATCTTATACATATTAGGTATTTTTAACAATAGACCTTGTGATGCAGTATAAGTTGTTGTTAACGCTCCAGCTTGTAAAGAACCGTGTACAGTTCCAGCGGCTCCAGCTTCTGATTGCATTTCAATAACTTTAGGAGTAGTCCCAAATAAATTAAGCTTACCTTGTGCGGCCCATTTTTCAGTATTATCTCCCATTTGAGAAGATGGAGTAATTGGATAAACTCCAGCTACCTCTGTAAATGCATATGATACATATGCAGCAGCTTCATTCCCATCCATTGTAGCAAATTTTTTACTCATAAATTGTCCTTAAGTATTTTTAGTCATACTAAATAGTAAGCTAAAGAAACTTAATAAAACTTTAATATAGCATAATTATCAATATTAAAAGTTGATTTTTATAAATAATGGAACAGTTTAATATTAAGAAATTAACTTGATAAACATATGCCAATTTATGGGGATACTATAAAGCATATGACCAATTTAATTAATAACAGTTGTTATAATTAATATTAAATAGTTGATATATTTTTAATAAGTTTTACTGCATCTAAAGAGTTTTTTGCAATAAATGATGTATGTTCTTTAAGTGAATTTTCAGTTCCATAACCACTTAATACTCCTACAGAATTTATTCCTGCACTATTTGCAGCAATTAAATCTAGTTCTGTATCTCCAATCATCCAAATATCACAAGTATTTTTGATTTCCATTAAATCTAATGTTCTATGTATTGGTTCAGGATGTGGTTTTGGATTTTCAACATGTTCTCTTCCTGTAACATGTTCAAAATATTGCATAACATTCATATGCTCTAAAAGCTGTTCACTAAATAGTCCTGTTTTTGTTGTTACAATCGAAAGTCTTGCAAAAGTTTTAGCAAGTTCAATAGATTCTTGAGCGAATTCTAAAAGTTCAGTTTGTTGCTTAGATATCTTTCTATATCTTTCTCTATAAGCATCTACATAATCCCAAACTATTTCCTGTTCTACACCAAGTTCTTGAAACATGATATCTAAAGGATGACCTATTAATATTTTTATATCCTCGTCTGTACCATTATAATCAAAATCCAATTTTTCAAAAGTGTGATGAAATGTTGATACTATTGCATCAGTTGAATCTATTAGTGTACCATCTAAATCAAAAAGTATAATTTTTTCCATATATTGCCTTTTTTATTAAGCTGGTAGTATAGTCTAAATAATATTAGAAAAACATAAGTAAATAAAACTTATTGTTTATGGTTTCATCCATTCGTTTTGATTGTGCCATATACCTAAAAAACTGGGTTCTATATTTTTAATATTAGAATTTACTACAGTGATTTTATTAGGAATATATAAAAAAAGATAAGGAGTATCGTAGCTTATTTTCTTAAAAATAATTTTATAAATATTACTTAATTTACTTTGGTTTATTGTTGATGAACCTTTTTCTATTAACTTATCAACTTTATTATTTTTGTATCCAACTAAATTAAATCCTCCCAATCTATCTGATTTACTATGCCAAAGAGGATAGGCATCAGGCATTAATGTTAAACCCCATCCTAAAAGAATAGTTTCAAACTTTCTTGGATGAACTACAGTATTTAAAAATGCTTGCCATTCCATAACCCTTATTTTAACTTTAACTCCAATTTTTGCCAACTGATATTGTAAAATTTCTGCTGCTTTAATTCTAATTTCATTTCCTGTATTTGTAACAATTTCAAAAGAAAAGGGATTGTTATTGTTAAAACCTGCATCTTTTAAAAGTTGCATTGCTTTTTTCAAATTAGGTTTAATTAATTCAACTTTTTCATTATAAGCGTAGCTTCCCGGTAAAAAAGGTCCATTAGACACTTTACCATGTCCAAAGTATAAAATATCAACAATCTCTTGTCTATTTATACCTAAAGATAATGCCTGTCTTATCCTAATATCTTTAAATTTTTTGTTTCTTAAATTGAAACCTAAATAATCATATGAAAAACTTGCTTGTTCTATTATTTTATAGTCATTTTTAAACTTCTTATCTATTTGTCTATCTATTTGTAATGGTGTTAACGATCCAATATCAAGTTGTTTTTGCTTTAACATTAAAAAAGAAGTAGTTGGGTCAGGTAAAAATTTATAATTAATTTGATCAATTTTAGGTTTACCCTCAAAATAATCTTCATTTGCAATTAGTCTTATATCTGAGGAGTTTTTAAAATTATTTAACTTATATGAACCTGTTCCAATAGGATTTTTATTAAAAGAGCTTGTCATAATATTTTTTTCATTCTTTAAAATATGTTTAGGTAGTATTCCAATCATCCAAGGTATAAGTGCTTTAAAATATGGTTTTTTATAAATTATCTCAATTGTATACTTATCTAATGCTTTTACACTTTTTACTTCTTTATAATTTGATAATATTGA
Organism: Arcobacter sp.; assembly: GCA_024228275.1. Taxonomy (GTDB): domain Bacteria; phylum Campylobacterota; class Campylobacteria; order Campylobacterales; family Arcobacteraceae; genus Halarcobacter. Next base: position 3,431 of record JAAETO010000328.1, on the reverse strand, counting down.
GGTGTAAACTTTTGGATTTTTTATAGTTTTATATGTAAAGATTACGTCTTCTGCAGTAAACTTCTTTTTATCATGCCATAAAACATTCTTTTTTAGTTTAATTATCAACTTCGTATCTGTTTTAAATTCGTAAGATTGGGCTAAATCAACCGTTATATTTCCATTTTTGTCATATTTTAATAGACCATTAAATATCCTATCAGATATTATAGAACTTGCATTATCATTTGCTAATATAGGATTTATTCTACTAGGACTAGAATTTATAGATAAATTAATTGTTGAGGATATTAAAAAAGTAAAAGATATAATCATTAGTAATAGGTATTTCATAAATATATTTTAGTATTTTTTAAATGAATAGTTTGTAAAAGACAAAAAAAGGGGAGCAAATATTGCTCCCCTTTTGATATAAGTCTGATAAAAGACAAAGTTTTCGTAGATAATAATTATCTTTTTGAGAACTGAGTAGACTTTCTTGCTTTTTTCTTTCCGTATTTTTTTCTCTCAACAGATCTAGCATCTCTTGTAAGTAATCCGTAAGGTTTTAAGATTGCTCTGAATTGCTCATCATAAGCAACTAAAGCTCTAGAAATTCCATGTTTAACAGCATCAGCTTGTGCAGAGTAACCTCCACCTAAAGTGCTAACAACAATATTTACTGAAGTTTCTTGTTTAGATACTTCTAAAGGTTGTAAAACTCTTTTTTTAATAGCTTCATGTCCACCTAACCATGCATCTAAAGATTGACCATTGATTGTAAGTTGACCGTTTCCGTTCTCTAACCATACTTTTGCAATAGAAGTTTTTCTTCTACCTGTTGCATATACTTTTGCCATTAGTCTTATCCTTTAATTTGCGCAGAATGAGGGTGTTCAGAACCTGCGTATACTTTTAATTTTTTTAACATTACTTTTCCAAGTTTAGTTTTTGGAAGCATACCTCTAGTAGCTAGTTTAAATAATTTTTCAGGATTATTATCTAACATGTCAGACATTTTGTGAGTTTTTGTACTACCAAAGTATCCTGAGTGCGTATAGTAATTTTTATCTTCTAATTTTGCACCAGAAAATCTAGCTTTAGAAGCGTTAATAATAATTACGTTGTCTCCACAATCTACATGAGGAGTAAAAGAAGGCTTATGTTTACCTCTTAGAACTGTTGCAACTTCAGTAATAATTCTACCAAAAATTTTGTCAGTTGCATCAATTATAATCCAATCTCTTTCGATTTCGTTAGCTTTCGCCATTTGAGTAAATTTCATTTATTTTCTCCGATTTTGTTAATGAGGTGGAATAATAGTGTAGTATTACTTAGAAATATCTTAAATTAAGGTTTTTTTAATACTTTATTATGAATTCTGATCCTAGGTCTTTTTTACTGTAAATATCAAGCTTAAAATCGTGAAGTTTAAGTATTGAATAAACAATAAATAAACCCAACCCTAAGGAGTTGTTCCAACCATTTTTTGAAACTCGATAGAACTTTTTCCCAATTTTGCTTAAATCATCTTCACTTATACCAATACCTTTGTCTACAACTGAAATTGAACCTTTTGTTAATTTAATCTTTATGTCATTTTCGGAATATTTAAGTGCATTTTCTATTAAATTACTAAGAGACATAGAGAAAAGAGCTTCATCTACTTTAAGATTTATATCTTCTCCTTCAATTTCTATTTTTTGATTTTTGTATTTCTGTTTTAAATCAGTACTAATATCTTCACATAAATATCTAATAGAACAATTTTTCTTAATTATCCCTTGTTTACCTTCTTCTAGTTTTAATGTAAGTCTTAACTTATCAATTAGATAAGACATCTTATTTGAATTAGAGTAAATTTTATTTAAAAAATTTGTTTTCATGGATTCAGGTAAATCTTTGTCATTTAAAATTGTTTCACTATATCCAGAAATTATTGCAATAGGATTTTTAAACTCATGAGAAATTGCTGATATAATTTCATCTTTTTGTTTATTAGCTAGTTTGAATTTAGCAGTTTGCTTAGCCTTTTGTCTTTGCTTTTTTGATAATCTTAGTGCAACTTCATTTAATAACATAGTAATTTTGTTAAACTCTTCACTGAAATTTGAATGTAATTCATATTTAGGTTTTTTGTTGCTTAGTTCAATCAGATAATTTAGTATTGAGTTGGTTTCTTTTTTTATTTTGATACTTAAAAAATATGTTATTACAAAGGCTATAATTATAAATATTGTTATAAAACTAACTATTTGATATATTAAATTTGTAAAATTATCTTTAATTTTTGCTGTATAATCAGCAAGTCTTACATAGTATATATTATCATCAATAACAATTTTTTTAACTACGTATAAAAGTTCCAAATCTAAAGTTTTAGAAAATCTTATTGTTTTGCTATAGTTTTTATTTTTTGCTTCTAATATTTCATATCTATTGGAATGATTTTCCATTTGATTTATATTCTTATCACTATCGGCAATAACTATACCTTTTTCATCTATTATTGAAATTCTTAAACCTGTTTTCCTTTTAAATGTTTTAATAATATAATCTAAATTATCAAAAGATGTAAGGGATATAGATAAGGAATCTATATTTTGAGATAAGTTTTTCTCTATTTGATTTAAGTATATATTTTTAGACCAATAATAAGTTGTAACACTAAGTACTAAAAGCATTAAGATAAAAATTATAAAAAAAGTTCTAATAAAAAGTTGATGTATCTTTAACAAAAAATGTAACCTTCTGCTCTAATAGATTTGATATATTCTTTTGAATTATCTGGATCTATTTTTGATTTTAATCTTTTTATCGCAACATTTACAGTTTTTAATTTTTTATCAAATGAATCCTGCCAAACATTTTCTAATAGGTATTCTCTTGTTAATAATATATTTTTATTTTTAATAAATTCAAGGAGTAAATTATGCTCTAGATGAGTTAGTTTTATTTCATTTGTATCTATAAAAAACTTTTTGTTAGAAGATTTATAAGTAATATCTCTTATTTTTATAAATTCAATATCTTTTGAACTTCTTTTTATTACAGATTTTACACGTGCAAGAAGCTCTTTTATATTAAATGGTTTAGTTATATAATCGTCGGCATAAGAATCAAAACCCTCTAATATATCTTCATCCTTATCTTTTTCGGTTAAATATATAACTGGAAAGTCGTAGCCTTGTGTTTTAATCTTTTTTATAAAGATCTGTATATACAGACATGCTTTTAAATGTGTTTTTTAAAACCATATCTTCAAAAGCATCTCTAGTTCCAGAAGATTTTGGAGGTCCATAAATTATAACTTCTCTATTTGGTAATGATGAATCAATATCTGACCATTTTTTATATGGATTCTTAATTAATGATTTTCCATCTTTTGTTGGAACTTCTTCAGCAACTGCTAAAGCTAGTTGCTTTTTAGTAAGGTTAAAAGATCTATTTTT
>JAAETO010000327.1 GCA_024228275.1 Arcobacter sp. | reverse complement strand
TGCAGTAACAAAATTAGATAATCTTAAAATTAAAATTTCAGATGAAAAAATAAATTCTAAAAGTAAATTTCAATATTTCAAAACTACTAACAGATTTCTTTATGATAAAGAACTTAACATGGCAAAAGATGAAGGTTATGATGAAGTAATTTTTCTAAATGAAAATAATGAAGTTACTGAAGGTTCAATCACAAATTTCTTTATTGAAACAAATGGTAAAACACTTACTCCAAAAATTTCATGCGGGATACTTAATGGAATATATAGACAATATTTAATAGATAACTCTACAACCATTTCTGAAAAAAAGCTTAAACTATCTGATATTATTAAGGCAGATAAAATATACTTAGTAAATTCAGTTAGAAAAGAAATGAGAGTAAAAGAGATATGGAAAGATAATATTAGAATATCTACTTTTCCGTAACCTAATTATATAAACAGAAGATTATTTATTTTTAATCTTTATCTACTGAGAAAACGTTTCTTCCAATCTAGATTTTAGTATAACTAAAAATGCAAAGAACCAAATCTTTGTGTAAATTTATATAATATTTAAAAATTAAATTATAACAGACAAATGACATTTAATCCTGAAGTATTTTACAAAAAAGAAATATCTAAATTTGAAAATAAATACAGTAAACTTATAACTAATCAAAAACCTACTTCCTTGTATGAACCATGTAGTTACATAATTAAAAGTACAGGGAAAAGATTACGCCCATTTTTAGTTATGCTTTCAGCTCAAGCTGTCAATTCTAAAATTTCATCTGTAACAAACGCTGCAATTGCTGTTGAATTACTTCATAATTTCACTTTAGTACATGATGATATAATGGATAATGCAGATAAAAGAAGAGGTCGTACAACTTTACACATCAAGTATAATACAAACACAGCTATACTTGCAGGAGATAATCTCATTGCTCTTGCATATAAAAGTTTATTAAGGGATTGTAAACATTCAACAAATGAAATTGTTAATGACTTTACACAAGGTATTACCGAAGTTTGTGAGGGACAAAGTTTAGATACTGATTTTGAGAATCGTAAAAAAGTTACTCTTGATGAATACGTTGTTATGATTCAGAAAAAAACAGCTGCACTTGCAGAGACTTGTTGTTCTATCGGAGCACGATTAGGAAATGGAACAAAAAGCGAAATAACATCTCTCAAAAATTATGGAAAATATTTAGGATTGGCATTTCAAATACAAGACGATCTGTTAGATATTATGGCTGATGAGAAGGAGCTTGGCAAAAAAATTGGTGGAGACTTAATAGAAGGGAAAAAAACTTATTTACTACTTTCGGCACTTGCTAAAGCTAAGGGAAAGGACAAGCAATT
>JAAETO010000326.1 GCA_024228275.1 Arcobacter sp. | reverse complement strand
CTGAAGTCATACCTGCTACTGCTACTGCAGCTACTAAACTCATTTTTGCGAATTTTTTCATTTGTTCTCCTAAGAATATTTTGAAATTTAATCAGTAAAAATTGGATGCGCGAACAATTTAAAGTTTATACTTTAAATATTTCCAATTAGACCGTTACACAAATTCTACTGAAGTAATTTTTAAAGTTTTCTTAAATCAGCTTAGTTATACTGATTTGATGGCTAATTTAAGTGAGTTTGAAGAAGTAATAAAGTTATAATTTAATTATTTTTTACTGAAACTATACAATTTGTTAATATATCTGGTTTTGATATTTTAATATTTAATTTTTTTATATTGTAGTTTTTATATAAAAAGTTTTCTATAAAGATGATTGCTTCTTCTAAGAGCTTAAATTTTCTTTTTTTCATAATTTTTTCAATATTTTTTGAAATTTCTGAGTAGTCAATAAATGTTTTTCTATTTTTATACGTATATTTAAAAGAGATATCTATAATAACTTTTTGTTTCTTTTTTCTTTCAAAGTCTAATATCCCAATAATACAATTAAAGTTTAAGTTTTCAATATATATTTTCATATTTTTAAATAAAAATAAAAGCTTATATTAAATAAGCTTTCTTTCTTCACCTTTTACTAATCTAATTATATTAGGTATATGTTTATAGTAAATGATAAAAGCTATAATATACATAGGAGCATTACTTCCAACTTCTAAACCATTATTTAAGAATATTGCACTTAAGACAACAGCACTTAAACCTAATAAAGATGATAAAGATGAAACTTTTAAAACTTTTCCACAAAATACCCATACAAGAGCACCAATAATAGTAGGTATTGGAACTAAAACTATAAATACTCCAAGTCCAGTAGCAACACCCTTTCCACCTTCTAACCCTAAAAATATAGAGTAACAATGTCCTAAAACTGATAATACAGCAATTCCCCAAAGTGTTGATTGACTTGCATCTAAATAAGAAGCAATTAATAAAATTATAGTACCTTTTAAAGCATCAAGTAAAACTGTAGCTATACCTAATTTTTTTGCTAAACTTGGATTTGTCTGTTTTACTACTCTTAAAACATTTGTAGCACCTATACTTTTACTTCCTTGTTCTTTAATATTAACACCAGCAAAGATATTTGCTAAAATTAGTCCAAAAGGAATTGAGCCAGCTAAATATGCAGCTATGAAAAATAGTATATTAAAGTTAAAAAGAAAGTCCATTTATTACCCTGTAAATTATAATTTTGATTTGATTAAATGGATTATAACCAAAATTTTGTTATATTCCAATTTATTAAAAAATATATACTAATTAAGTATAGTAGATTAACTTGAGGGTTTACTTTGAATTTAAAAGAAGAGATTTTAAAATTAAAACAAGAACTTGATGTAACAGTAGTAGGACACTTTTATCAAAGGGATGAAGTATTTGAATTAGCTGATATTACAGGAGATTCTTTAGAACTTGCTAAAAAAGCAAAACTATCAGATTCAAAATATATTGTTTTTTGTGGTGTTGGTTTTATGGGTGAAAGTGTAAAAGTTATGGATCCAGATAAAATTGTACTTATGCCTAAAGTGGCATGTTGTGCTATGGCTAGAATGATTGATGAGGGTTATTTTGAAGAGAATTTGAAAATCATAAATGAAGCTGGAATTTCAAATGATGATATTTTACCAATTACTTATATAAACTCAAGTGCAGCTGTAAAAGCAAGAGTTGGAGAAATGGGAGGTATGGTTTGTACATCATCAAATGCATATAAAATAATTCAAAAAGGTTTAGAATCAGGTAAAAAAATATTTTTTGTTCCAGATCGTTGTTTAGGACAAAATTTTGCAAAATCTTTAAATCTTAAATCTTCGGTAGTAGGAGATGGGACTTCTTTAAATGATGCTGATATTATTTGTTATAACGGTTTTTGTTCAGTTCATCAGTTATTTACTGTTGAAGATATTGAATTTTACAGAGAAAAATATGAAAATATTTTAATTGCAGTTCATCCTGAGTGTGATCCTGCTGTTTGTGATGCTGCTGATTTTGTAGGATCAACTTCTCAGTTAATTGAATATATCAAAAATCTTCCAGAAGAGCAAAAAATTGCAGTTGGTACTGAATATAATATGGTAAATAGATTAAGAGAAAAAAATACATATATTTTAAGTTCTACTAAACCTGAGTGTCCAACAATGAATGAAACTACACTACAGGATGTTTATAATACTTTAAAATCTATAAAAGATGGAAATATTATAGAAGAGTGTGTCATTAACGTTAGTCCAGATGTTTCAAAGTGGGCAAGAGTAGCATTAGAGAGGATGTTTAAAGTATGATAAATATTAAAAAGTTTGTAAAAAACGCAATAGTAGAAGATAATGGTCGAGGTGATTTATTTTTTGACGTAGCCCCAAAAGGAAAGTTTAAAGCAAGAGTTATTGCTAAAGATGATGGAATACTTGCAGGAGAAATTTATGCTAAAGCTTTAGCAAAAACTGAAAAGTTTGAGTGTAAATTTTTAAAACATGATGGCGATGCTCTTAAAAAAGGTGACATAATAGCTGAGCTTGAAGGTAAGGCTTCAATTTTATTATCAAGTGAAAGAACTTTTTTAAATATGTTGCAACATGCAAGTGGAATTGCTACAATGGCTAATAGATTTGCTTCAAAAGTAGAAGATTTAGATGTTGCACTTTTAGACACTAGAAAAACAAGACCTCAATTAAGAGATTTTGAAAAATATGCTAGTAGAATTGGGGGAGCAATAAATCATAGACTAGGACTTGATGATTGTTTGATGTTAAAAGATACGCATTTAAGAACAATAAAAGATTTAAAAGCATTTGTTAAAAAGGCTAAAAAAAGAATCTCTTGGGTTACAAAAATTGAAATTGAGTGTGAAACTTTAGAGCAAGTAAAAGAAGCTATGGAAGCTGGGGCTGATATTATTATGTGTGATAATATGACTCCTTTACAAATAAAAGAGGTGGTAAAATATAGAGATGAAGCACATCCTCATATTTTACTTGAGGCCTCAGGAAATATCTCTTTAGATACAGTTCGAATGTATGCAGAAACTGGTGTTGATGCTTTAAGTTCAGGAAGTATTATTCATCAAGCGACATGGCTTGACTTCTCTATGAAGTTTGATTAGTAGATATTTACTATTGGTTAATTTAAAATAGGCATAGTATAAAAATGAAAAAAGATTTTATAACAAATAATAAAGTTGATATGGCTGATTACACAAGGGCATTAGAACTAATTGAAAAAAGTAGGTATATACTTATAATTACGCATGTAAATCCTGATGCAGATAGTATATCTTCTGCCTTAGCTTTATCTAATTTATTTTTTGAAAATAAGATTAAACATAAGGTATTTAATATTAGTTCTGATCTTCCTTCTAACTTAGATTTTTTAGCAAGGTTTGATAAAATAACTGATCAGTTACCTAAGTTTTTTGATTTGGCTATTAGTGTTGATTGTGGAACTATTAAAAGATTAGGAATACAATTAGATAAATCAATACCTTTAATTAATTTTGATCATCACAAATCTAATAATGATTTTGGAACAATTAATATTGTTGATCCTATGAAAAGTTCAACTGCTGAGATAGTATATGATTTTTTTAAGTACAATGGCTTATATATTACAAAAAATATTGCTGAAGCACTTTATGTTGGTATATATGATGACTCTTTAGCTTTTTCTTTAGGTAGATGTGATGAATATACTTTTGATAAGGTCAATCACTTAGTTGAATATGGAGCTTCACCTTCTTCTATTGCAAATAAATTAAAAAGAAGGGACTCTTTAGCAAAATATAGAATAATTCCAAAAGTTCTAAATAGTTTGGAACTTTATGATGAAGGTAAAATTGGCTCAGTTATAGCTTTACATGAATGGTTTCAAGAAACCGGGGCACATACTAGAGATTGTGAAGATGCACTTAATATGATAATGAGTATGCATATAGTAAAAGTAGCTTTTTTTGTTAGAGTTGTAGATAATGAATGTAGAGTTTCTCTTCGTTCAAAAGGAAACATAGATGTCTCAAATGTTGCTGGAAAATTTAATGGTGGCGGCCATTTTAATGCTGCTGGATGTACATTTGATAGTTTAGATATAGAAAATATAAGGCAAATAGTCTTAAAGGAGATTCTTGAGACGACAAAATAGTAGTTTAAAAAATGTTTTTTTATTAATTTTAACAATTTTAGTAATTGCAGGATCTGCTTTTATTTATCTTTCTCCTGCTTTAGAAAAAAAAGCGCCCAAAATTGTATTTGATAATAATGGTTTTTGGAATTTGAAAGATAAATTGAAAGTTTCACTTTTTGATCAGAGTGGAATAAAATCTTACAAGGTATATTATATAAATAAAACAGAGACAATATTAATTGAGAAAAAAATTAGTACTAAACAAAATAGTGTTGAATTTGATATAAATGGATTTAGTTTACCTAAAAAAGATGAAAAGATTAAGTTAGCTATAGAAGTTATAGATAATAGTAATTGGAACTTCTTTCAAGGTAATAAATCTTACGAAGAGTTTGAACTAAATATTGATAGAACAAAACCTATTGCAAATGTAATCGCTAACTCGTATAATATAAAAAGAGGTGGTAGTGCGTCAGTTGTTGTAAAAGTTAGTGATAATAATTTAAGTGAAAAATATATCTCTTTTAATGATAAATATAAATTTGAATTAATCCCATATTATAAAAAAGATTATTACGCAGCTATAATTGCTTGGCCAATTCAAGTTGAAGATTTTGATATTATAAATTTAGTTGCAATAGATAAAGCACAAAATAAAACTATTACTAAAGTTCCTTTATATATAAAAAATCTAAAAATAAAAAATGATAAGATCAAAATATCAAAAAAGTTTATAAATAGAGTATCGATTCCAGTACTTAAACAAAGTAATATAAGTGTTCCTACAAACCCAACTGAAATTTTTGTAAAACTTAACAAAGAATTAAGACAAAAAAATATTGATACAATAAGAAATGAATCTATAAAAAATATGAATACTAGTATGATTAAAAAATACTCTATCAAGCCTTTTAAGAGATTAAAAGGATCTAAAACATTTGCAGGTTTTGCGGAAAGACGTAAATATTTTTATGAAAAAGAGCAAATTGACGAAGCTTGGCATTTAGGTATGGACTGGGCTAGTATAAAACATGCGCCAGTAAAAATATCAAATAATGGAGAAGTTATATTTAAGGATTATTTAGGAATTTACGGAAATACTATTATAGTTGATCATAAACTTGGCTTACAATCATTATATGCACATGCAAGTAAATTTAATGTAGAAAAAGGCCAAATTGTAAAAAGAAATCAAAGAATTGCAAACACTGGTAGTACAGGAGCAGTATTTGGAGATCATTTACATTTTGGAGTTTTAGTTCAAGGAATAGAAGTAAACCCTTTAGAGTGGATGGATAAAAGTTGGATAAAAACTAGAATAACAGATGTTCTGTTAGAGGCTAAACATATAATGAGTAGTAAATGAGACAAAGAACAATAGCAAAGAGTGTAGAAATAGTAGGTATAGGACTTCATAAAGGTGTTCCTGTAAAGATGAGGTTAGAACCTTTAGATTCGGATATGGGTATTATATTTTATAGAGTTGATGCAGGTGTTACAATCCCTCTTAAGATTGAAAATGTTGTTGATACAAAAATGGCTACAGTGATTGGAAAAGATGGTGTTGTTATTTCAACTATTGAACATCTTTTATCTGCCGTTTATGCTTATGGAATTGATAACTTAAGAGTAGTTATTGATAATGATGAAGTACCTGTTCTTGATGGTAGTTCTTCTGGATACTGTATGTTAATTGATGAAGCTGGTATAAAAGAGCTTAAAAGTTCTAAAAAAGCTATAAAAATTAAAAAAGAGGTAGAAGTTACTACTAAAGAAGGTAAGAAAGTCTCTTTAAAACCATCAAATCATATTATATACGATTTTTCAATTGATTTTGATCATCCTGTAATAGGTGAACAATCTTATCACTTTGATTATTCAATATCTGAATATAAAGATAATATCAGCCGTGCAAGAACTTTTGGATTTCTACATGAAGTTCAATATTTAAGAAGTATAGGTTTAGCACAGGGTGGTTCAATGGAAAATGCTATTGTATTGGATCAATCAAAGGTATTAAATCCAGAAGGATTAAGATACGATAATGAGTTTGTAAGACATAAAATATTAGATGCTATTGGGGATATGGCTTTATTAGGTTATACAATAGTTGGAGAATATGATGCTCATGCAGGAAGTCATCATTTAAATCATCTTTTAACTAAAAAAGTTTATGAAGATGAAGCTAATTATGAAATTATAGATTTAGAAGAAGCTTCTGATGAAGCAGAAGTTTTTGAATTAGCTTATTCAAAAGTTGAATTATAAGGTAAATATGTTAGAAGTTTTAGTAATCAGTATCTCTAAGCCTTTATTAATTGGAGTATATCATAATAAGAAATTAATAAAGATATATAAAGAAGAGGGGAAAACCTCAGATATATTACCAACTATTTTTCAAAAGATATTAGATGAATATGATTTAAGTACTATTTATTATGTAAATACTCCTGGTTCATATATGGCAATAAAAGTATCATATGTTTTTTTAAAAACAATAAGTATTACTAAAAAAATTGAATTAAAAGCCTGTAGTGGTTTTGAATTTAATAAAAATTCTCCTATAAAAGCTTTAGGCAAAAAGTACTTTATAAATGAAGATAGTGATAAAAGTAAAGACGTTAAAGTAGATTTTTTAGATAAAGATACTAAAATACACGACTTTGAATTACCAAATGTCATAGATGATATAAAATATTCATCAAAAACATTACCAATATACAATTTACCAGCAGTTTAAAAGGATATAGATTTGAGAATAAATGTTCCCGCTACCAGTGCTAACTTAGGACCTGGGTTTGATACATTAGGATTGGCTCTTTCATTAAAAAACCAAGTTATAATTAAGCCGTCGAAATTTCATAGTGTTTCATTAAGAGGTGAAGGATCAAATAATCCTATGCTAAAAGATAATAATATGTTTATTGCAATCTTTAATGACTTTTATCTTAATTTATTAAATAAAAAAAGACATTTTAGGTTTGAATTTAATAATGAAATACCACTTTCAAGAGGTTTAGGTAGCTCTTCTGCTGTTATTGTGTCTGCAATAGCAAGTGCTTATGCAATAGAAGGTATAAAGCTAGAAAAAAGTAAGCTTCTAAATTTAGCGCTTGCTTATGAAAATCATCCTGATAATATAACACCTGCAGTTGTTGGAGGTTTTACAGTCTCAACAATTCAAGATAATGAAGTTAAATATATTAAAAAAGGAATGCCAAGTCATTTAAAAGGAGTAGTTGTAATACCAAATAGACCTATTTCAACACAATTAGCTAGAAAAGCTCTTCCTTATAAATACTCTAAAGAAGATACTACATTTAATATTTCACACTCTTCACTATTAACTGCAGCATTTATGAGCCAAAATTGGGAAATGTTAAGAACTGCATCTTTAGATAAAATTCATCAAAAATATAGAATGAAACAAATGCCTGAACTTTTTGATGTTCAAAAAACATCTTTGAGAAATGGTTCTTTAATGAGCACTCTTTCAGGTTCTGGTTCAACACTTTTTTCTATATGCTATAAAGATGATCTTCAAAAAATTGAGAGTGAATTAAAGAAGAAGTTTCCTCATTTTAAAGTAATATCTTGTAACTTTGACAATGATGGTATAAGAGTTGACGATTAATAATTCTTTAATTAAGTAAAAATTAGGTATAATATTGATTATTTTGAAAAAACCTATAAGAACTTGCATCAATTGCAGATGCAAAAATGAACAAAATGTAATGCTACGTTTGAGGTGTGAAGATAAAAAACTTGTACTATTTAAGAATAATGGTAGAAGTTTTTATATCTGTAATGATTGTATTTCAATTATAAAAGAATCGCAAAACAATCAAAAAGATTACAAAAAATTAGAAAAAACACTTTTTAGAGAGTGTAAAAACAAAGATGACTATATAGGACAACTTAAGGAGATATTAACGCATGTCAGATAACGTAAGAGTATACGAAATTGCTGAAGAGGCTGGAGCAAACAGTAATGAAGTGATTACCAAAGCTAAAGATTTAGGGATTGAACTTAAATCACCTCAAAGTGCAGTTTCATTTGAAGATGCAGAAGAAATCGCAAATTATATAATGACTGGAAAAAGTTCAAAACTTCCTAAAAAACCAGAAGTTAAGATAAAAAAAGCGGTACCTAAAAAAGAAGAAAAAACGCAAGTAGTTGAAACACAAGTAAAAGAAGAAGCAAAACTTGTTGAAGAAGCAAAACTTGTTGAAGAAGCTAAAGCTGTTAAAGAAGTAAAAGCTGTTGAAGAAGTAAAAGCTGTTGAAGAAGTAAAAGCTGATCCAGAGACTAAAGTTGAAAGTACGCCAAAAGAAGAAAAAAGTGTTAAGAGTGTTTCTCCTACAAGAATTATTCCTAAAAGAAGAGGTTTGAAAATTGTTAAGAAAAAGAAACCAAGAGAAATACCTACTCCAATTCTTAATGACTCTCCAAGTGGAATACAACCTAAGAAAGCAATGAAATCTTTAAGTGAGATTTTAGGTGGAAATGATTTATCTGATAATGATAAAAAAATAAAATCTGAAATGGGAAAAGTTTCACCAAAAAGAAAAGAAAAAAAGAAGACTGCTGCAAGATCTCATGATCATGGAAAAGTTATTGAGTTAGAACGAAGAGGAAATGATTTTCAACATACAAAAGTTATAAAAAATGATGAGAAAAGTGAATCTTTATTAGGTGAAGAAGTATTTTTATTAGATATGGATATTACTGATAAATCAAAGTTATTAGAAGAGACTAAACCTCAAAATAATGATAAAAAACAATCAAGAAGTTCTAGACCAGCTGCATTTGGAAATAGACCTCAAGGATTAAAAAGAGGGAAGAGAAAGAAAAGATTTAAAAAAGAAGTTGAAACTATTGAAATAACAGAAGTTACAATTCCTGAAGATGTAAGAGTTTACGAATTTGCTGAAGCTTGTGGTAAATCTCCTTCTGAAGTAATTACAGTACTTTTTGGTTTAGGTATGCTAGTAACTAAAAATGACTTCTTAAAACAAGATGAGTTAGAGATTCTTGGTGAAGAGTTTAATATTGAAGTTACAGTAAAAGATGCTTTAGAAGATGTTAATTATGTAGAAGAGTATCAAGATGAAGAGATTGATAATTCTAATAATGTTACTAGACCTCCTGTTGTTACAATTATGGGACATGTTGATCATGGTAAAACTTCTTTATTAGATAAAATCAGATCTTCAAAAATTGCTTCAGGTGAAGCTGGTGGAATTACACAACATATTTCATCTTATACAATTACAAAAAATAATCAAAAAATAACTTTTGTAGATACTCCTGGACATGCTGCTTTCTCTGCTATGAGATCAAGAGGTGCAAGTGTAACTGATATTATTATTATTGTTGTTGCAGCTGACGATGGTGTTAAACCACAAACTGAAGAAGTAATTTCTCATGCAAAAGCATCTGGATGTCCTATTATTGTTGCTGTTAACAAAATAGATAAAGAAAGTGCTAACATGGATATGGTTAAATCTCAAATGGCAGAAAGAGAAATGACTCCTGTTGATTGGGGTGGAGATATTGAATTTATTGGTGTATCTGCATTAAATGGTGCTGGAATTGATGATTTATTAGAAAATATTCTTTTACAATCTGAAATGCTAGAACTTGAAGCTGATCCAACTGTTAAAGCTAAAGCAACAGTAGTTGAATCTTCTTTAGAAAAAGGAAGAGGACCAGTTGCAACTGTTATTGTTCAAAATGGTACATTAAGAGTTGGTGATAATATTGTTTGTGACACTACATATGGTAGAGTTAAAGCAATTACTAATGATATGGGAAAACCAATAAAAGAGCTTGGCTTATCTGAAACTGGTAATGTTTTAGGATTAAATGATGTACCTACTTCAGGTTCATTTTTAGTTGCACAAGACTCTGATAAAGAAGCAAGAGAAATCGCAAATACAAGAGCTGAACATGCAAGAGCAAAAGAACTTTCTAAATCAACAAAAGTTTCACTTGAAGAGATGAGTGCGTTGATTGCAGAAGGTAAAATAAAAGCACTTCCTGTAATTATTAAAACTGATGTTGGTGGATCACTTGAAGCTATCAAAGGCGCATTAGAAAAAATTCAAAATGAAGAAGTGAAAGTAAAAGTAATTCATGCCGCTGTTGGAGGAATTACTGAATCTGATTTAGTTCTTGCTGGTGCATCTGAGGGTTGTATTATCTTAGGATTTAATGTAAGACCAACAGGAGCTGTTAAACAAAAAGCAAAAGCTGATGGTATATCTATTAATACATATACTATTATTTATGATTTAATTGATGATGTTAAAGATGCTTTATCTGGTATGATGAGTGCAGTAATTAGAGAAGAAAATACTGGTCAAGCAGAAGTAAGAGATACTTTTGTTGTTCCTAAAGTTGGAACTGTTGCTGGATGTTTAGTAACAGACGGAAAAGTAATCAAAGGTGGTCATGCAAGAATTATTAGAGATGGTATTGTAACTTATACTGGTAAAATATCAAATCTTAAGAGATTTAAAGATGATGTAAAAGAAGTTGCTAACGGTTACGAATGTGGTATTATATTTGATAAATTTAATGACATAAAAGTCGGAGATTTTATTGAGACATTTATTCAAATTGAAGAACAAGTTCGTATTGACGGATAGGAAGATTATATATTGAAAAGTGTAAATATCCAAAGAACAGAGTCTTTATTAATGGAATTGGTTCCTGAAGCATTAGCTACATTGGGTGATAATCGAATAAATTCTTTACCAATTACAGGAGTAAACTGTAAAAATGGTAAATATGATGCAACTGTATATTTTGATGGAAGTGATTTTGAAAAAAAAGAACTACCAGGAGTTATATCTGCTTTAAATAAAGCAAATGGAAGACTAAAATCATATATATTAGGTAGTACTGGATGGTATAAGTGTCCTACATTTAAATTTGTAAATGACACTTCATTAAAATCTTCAATGAATATTGAAGCACTATTTAAACAAATTGAAAAAAAGAGTGATGAAGAATGAATTTAGAAGAATCAATTGAAATAGCTGTTCGTGGATGTAACGCTGAAGTTTATGATATTGTTACAACTAAAGAGAATGGTCGAGGAATATATAGAGTTTTAGTTACTTGTCAAGATGGAATTAATCTTGATAAATGTGCTGAAATTTCTAGAATGATCTCTCCAATTCTAGATCTAGATGAACCTATTTATGGTGATTATAATTTAGAAGTTAGTTCTCCAGGAATTGAAAGAAAACTAAAAAGGCCACAACATTTTAAAGCCTCTATTAGTGAAAAAGTTAGGGTTAAAGATTTTAATAAAGATATTCTAGAAGGTGAATTAAAATTTGCCGATGATAATGAAATAAAAATTGAAACTGAGCATGGTGAAGAGATTATTTCTTATGATGAAATTTCATCTGCTTCTACATATTATGAATGGTAGAAAAATCTAAATAAAAAACTAAAAAGGAAGTTGATTTTCAACTTCCTTTTTTTATATCAAAAAAAAAGTAAAAGAGAGACTTCATGGAAATAAATGATAAGTTTTATATGAAATTGGCCATTGATGAAGCATGGAAATTTCAATTTCTTACATATCCTAACCCAGCAGTTGCTTGTGTTGTAGTCAAAAATGGTGAACTATTAGCAATTGAAGCTCATAAAGAAGCAGGGCATAGTCATGCAGAAGTTAATGCTTTAAAATCTGCATATTTAAAAAAACATCCAAATGATCTTTTGAAAACTATAAATGACTCTTTTTTAATACATGAATATCTAATAAAAAATCATAATAATTTTTTTAATGACTGTACAGTTTATGTAACATTAGAACCTTGTAATCATGTAGGCAAAACGCCTGCTTGTGCAAACTTACTAAAAGAGCTTAAGCCAAAAAAAGTAGTAATAGCACATGAAGATATAAATAAAGAAGCTTCTGGTGGCATACAAACACTGGAAAATGAAAACATTGATGTTAGTCTAGGATGTATGAAAAAAGAGGCTTATGACCTTTTATATCCATTTATTAAATGGACAACAGGTACGTTTGTATTTTATAAAATGGCACAAACATTAAATGGAAGTGTTGATGGTGCAATATCATCAAATCAAGCAAAAGCATATGTACATAGCCTAAGAGATAAAATAGATTTAATGATGATAGGTGGAAATACTGTACGAACAGACAAACCTACCTTAGATGCAAGGTATATAGTTGGTAGGGCACCAAATATAATGATATACTCAAAAAACAAAATTTTTGATAAATCTATTCCACTTTTTCATGTTCCAAATAGAGAAGTTATAATAAGTGATGACTTGTTTAAACTTTTAGATTATAATTTTGTAATGGTAGAAGGAACGTATACATTATTAGATGTTTTAAAACAAAGATTAGATTACATAGTTTTATTAGTAAGTCCAAAGATTCGAAATGGACTTAATGCTTTAAATGAACTTGATATTGATTTTAAGATTATTCATGAGAATTATATTGGGGATGAGAAAATTATATATTTGAAACGAAAAATAAATGGCTGATTTTATATTTTGTATATATTCATTTATCTGAAATATTAAAATAGCTACTCTTTTTTAACGCGATGTAAAAGGTTAAGATTTATATTTGAAATCAAGATAGAGTTTTATTTGAGGAGGGAGCTTATGTAATAAGTGACTGAAGAAAAGAAAGCTATATCGCAGTATTCCCACGATAAAGCTTATCCTTTTTATTTAACTTTTTCTAGATATTCACCTGTTCTAGTATCTACTTTAATAGACTCACCTTCTACAATGTGAAAAGGAATCTGTACAACAGCACCTGATTCTAAAGTTGCAGGTTTTTTACCACCTTGAGAATCACCTTTAAAATTTGGTGGTGTTTCTACAATTTTAAGTTCAACAGTCATTGGTGGTTCAACAGTAATTGCATTACCATTAAAGAACATCATATCAACATTCATACCATCAATAATCCATTTCTCAGTATCTCCAACTTGATCATAAGTTAAACCAATTTGTTCATATGATTCATTATCCATAAATTGTAGCATTTCACCATCATCATATAAATATTGCATTGTTTTTTGTTGTAAATCAGGAGTTGTACATTTATCTCCAGCATGGAATGTTTTTTCAATAACTTTTCCATTTAAAAATGATTTAATTTTACATCTTACAAATGCAGCACCTTTTCCAGGTTTAACATGTTGGTATTCTGTAATTTTATAAGGAATTCCATCTAATTCGATTTTCATTCCTTTTTTTAATTCACTCATTCCTATTGCCATTATTTCTCCTTAAATTTCTGCGTATGCTACAGCTATAGTAGCTTCTAAATTACTAATTTTTTCTAATATAGGATTGCTTACTTTATCATCTACTAAAATCACAGCTAAAGCAGAATCTTTACCACGAGCTAGTCTAAAATCAGAAATATTAATTTTGTTATCACCAAGAATCTGTCCAATATGACCAATAAAACCAGGAATATCTGAGTTTCTTAATAAAATCATTTTACCTTTTGGTTCAACATCAAAATCAAAACCATTGAATTCTACTATTCTTTGTACATCCTCATTAAATACAGTTCCAGAAATTGTATTAACACCTTTTTCTGTTATGATTTTAATAGTAACTTTATTACTATATCCACTATTATGGTTGATTTCACAAGCATCGAATTTAATACCTTTTTCTTCAGCCCAAAATTTAGCATTTACGTAATTGACTTCATCACCACCTGAAACTTTTAAGGCACCAACTGTAGCAAATGTACATAAAGAATCTAAATAATCTTTGATTTCACCTTGGGCACATACTGAAATAGATCTAATTGCAGCTTTATCAGATTGAGCACAAAGAAAAGCCATTTTTTGAGTAAGTTCTATATACGGTTTAACAAATGATGGAATCTTACTTTCGTCAATTGGCAAGTTTAGAGCATTTGGATAAGCAATCCCACGTGCTGATTCAATTGCATTTTCAGCAGCTTGCGTAGCAATTTTTCTTTGAGATTCTCTAGTATTTGCTCCTAGATGAGCAGTAACTGTAATATTTTGTAAATCTAATAATTTATTGTCAGTTGCTGGTTCTTTGATAAATACATCAATACCTGCCATGGCAATTTTACCAGATTTTAAATTGTTATATAGTGCGTCTTCGTTATATAAACCACCTCTAGCACAGTTTATTAAAATAACGCCATCTTTCATTTTTGAAATTTCATTTTCACCAATCATATCTATTGTTTCAGAATTTTTTGGTGTATGAATAGTAATAATATCACAAGATAAAATATCTTCAAATGAATTTGTGTATTCTATACCTAAATCAGTTGCTTTTGTTGAAGGAATATATGGGTCGTATGTAACTACTTCCATTTCAAATGATTTAGCTCTTAATGCAACTCTATGTCCAATGTTACCAAATCCGATAACACCTAATTTTTTGCCATAAAGTTCATTTCCATACCAATCTTCTCTTTTCCATACTCGGTCAAGTTTTAATTGGTTATGTGCATAAGGAAATTTTCTCATACAAGATAGTAAGTGAGTCATAGTTAATTCAACAGCAGCAATAGTGTTTGCAGTAGGAACATTCATTGCAATGATTCCTCTTTTACTACAACCTTCCATATCAACATTATCGTAACCTACACCGGCTCTAATAATTGCTTTTAGATTATCCGCTGCATTTAAAAACTTTTCATCAACATCTGTTGAACTTCTAGTTATAGCTACGTCTGCATCTTTTATAACATCTAATAAAGATGTTTTGTCAATATTAGCAGCATATACATAGTTAATATCTTCTGTATTTTGTAATATATCTAAGCCATCCTCATGAATATGATCACAAACTACAATTGTATGTTTACTCATTATATAATATCCCTTAATTATTTAATTTGATCTTTTAATAAATCACCTAAAGTCATTGATGAATCATCATTAACAGCTTTTAAAACTTCTCTTTCTTGTTGTTGCTCTAGTCTTTTTACAGATAATCTAACTCTATTTTTCTTGATATCAATATTTACAATTACAGCTTCTAACTCATCACCAACATTAACTTCTTCAACGTTAAGTGGACCGAAGTCTTCATTTCTAATAAGACCATCTAAGTTATCTTCTAATTTAATGAAAATACCAAAGTCTTTTTTATCTTTTACTGCACCTTTAACAATATCACCAATTTTTTGAGCATTTTGGAAGTTTTTAGCTGGTGAATCTGCAATTTCTTTAACTGATAATGAAATATTTTCTTTTTCTCTATCAATTTTAATAATTTTAACTTCTACTTCATCACCTTTTTTGTAAATAGATTTACATTTGGCATTTGATTCCCAAGAAGCTTCTTCATTATGTAATAACCCATCAACTTCACCAATTGTTACAAAAGCACCAAAGTCAGTTAATGTAGCAATTTTACCATTTACAACGTCACCAACTTTAAACTCTTTTGTAAATTTAGCGAATGGTTTTTCTTGTAAGTTCTTTAATGAAACTCTTAATCTTTTTTGTTCAACATTTAATTCAATAACTTCAACATTAACTTCTTCACCTAATGTTAATAAGTCTTTTGGATTTTTAAGATTTTTATTCCATGAAATTTCAGAAATATGTAATAAACCTTCTATGTCATTTCCTAAATCAACAAAAGCACCATATGATTCAAAATTAGAAACAGTAACAGTAATTGTATCACCAACATCTAATTCATCTTTAATCTCTTCCCAAGGGTTAGCAAGAGCAGCTTTAATTGATAATGATAAGTGTTGCTTAGCTTTATCGTAAGATAATACTATTACTGAAACTTCATCACCTTCGTCATAATAATTTGCTGGATTAACTGGACCTTTGTAAGATATTTCGTTGTAGTTTACTAAACCATCAATTCCACCTAAGTCAATAAACATACCATAAGAAGTAATTTTCTTAACAATACCGTTTACAGGCTCATTTTTTTCTAAAATTTCATTAACTTTAGCATCTTTTTGGATTTTTGATTCTTCAATAAGTTTTTTTCTAGATACAATAATTGAGTTTTGCGTAGCATTTACTTTTAATACTTTTGCTTTAACTTTTTTACCAATTGCACCATGAGTTTTTAAATATGATTGTGCCATCGGCATAAAATATTCTAATCCAGTACTATCTTCAATGATAAATCCACCTCTTTGTTTAACAGAGATAATTTTACCTTCAATAGTAATTTCTTCAACATTTTCACCATGTTCTTTTACAAAAGCGTCAAATTTTTCTTTTTGAAGAACTTTTTTATAAGAAATAGATGGTCTTTCACCTTTATTTCCCATTAACATAACAGGGATAGTATCCCCTTCTTTAAATTGTACTTCGCCACCAATAGTAATCTCAGAAAGGTAAATTCTACCTTCTATTTTTTGACCAACGTCAACAAGCACATTATCACTAGTAATTTCTACAATTACACCATCAACTACAGAGTTGTTCTCAGAATTCTCGAAAGACTCATTAAGCATTTGCTCAAAATCAAAGTCTTCACCAATTTCAATATCTTCGATACCCATTTTATTCCTTCATATTAACCGTTTTTTATTAAATGGTGACGATTATAGCTAATTGTTACTTAAAGTAGTTATACTTAATAGTCTTCTATTTTGTGAACTACTTGTTGTATTATCCAGTCTGGAGTTGATGCTCCTGCAGTTATTCCACATAATTTTTTATCATTAAACCATTTGTTTTCAAGTTCAGATGAATTTTCAATTAAGTAAGAATTTTCACAATTTTCTTTACAAATAGAGTGTAATTGCTTAGTATTAGAAGAGTTCTTACCTCCAATTACTACCATAATATCGACTTCTTTTGATAAATCACGTGCGGCATCTTGGTTTTCAAATGTTGCGTCACATATCGTATTAAATACTCTAACTTCTTTATGTTTTAAAATTAGAGTATTTACTATTTTTAAATACTCTTCTTTTTTCTTTGTCGTTTGAGCAACGGTAGCAATTTTATCATGTTTAAATCTTATATTATCTAAATCTTTTTGTTCAATAACTACATGAACATCATCTTGATCTTTTCCATATGATTTAACACCTTTAACTTCAGGATGTTCTTCATCTCCAAATATTATTATAGAGTAGTTTTGATCAGACATTTTTTTTACAATTTGTTGTGGAGTTGTAACAAAGGGACAGGTTGCATTAATAACTTTTGCATCCTTTGATTTTAAATCTTTTAAATCATTTTTCGGAATACCATGAGTTCTTATTATAACAGTATCAGTATCTTTTACTTCATTTAATTCTCTATATAAACCAACATTATAATCTTTTTTTAATCTATCTATTTCATTTTGATTATGAATTAATGGACCCATTGTAGATGAGTTCTCATAGCCTTGTGCAATATCAATTGCTCTTTTTACACCAAAACAAAAACCATAACTTGATGCTAATTTAACTTTCATTTTTATCCTTAAAACAGTTCATCTTAATGAACATTATTTAAAATAATTTCTTTTTTATAAGATAGTTTGAGTATCTTTAAAGAAGAAAATTTACAATAAAGAACATTTGTATGCTCTTTATTTAGATAAGGAGTCCAGAAGTTCTTTAAAGTTTGGAAATGAAGTTAAGATACAATCTGTGTCTTCAATATCCATATCACAAAAAAGTCCTGCAATTGAAAAACTCATTGCTATTCTATGATCTCCATGTGAATTAATTGATGCTTTACTAAGAGTTCCACCAATTATCTCATAGCCATCTTCAAATTCAGTAAATGTAACTCCACATTTTTTTAAATTTGTAAGTACAGAATCAATTCTGTCACTTTCTTTTACTCTCAGCTCTTTTGCATTTTTAACTAAAGACTTTCCTTTTGCTAGACTCATGGCAATAGAGAGAGCTGGAAGTTCATCAATTAACCATGAAATATTGTCTTCAACAACAACACCATTAAGCTCTTTATGTGATACTTCTATATCTCCTATTGGTTCATAAACGTTTTGCTTCTCAATAAAATTAACTTCTGCACCCATTCTTTTTAAAACTTGATAGGCTTCAATTCTTGTTGGATTTAGCGTTACGTTTTTTATTAAAACTCTTGAGTTGGGAGTAATTGCTGCAGCTAGTGCAAAAAAGAATCCAGAGCTTGGATCAGTTGGAACTGTAATATTTAAAGGTTTTAAATGACCTTTTAGAGGATGAATATTAATAAAACCTTCATTATCATTTTCTAAAGTTGCTCCCATACCTTTTAACATTCTTTCAGTGTGGTCACGAGTAAGTTCATTCTCTTTATATTTTGAAATCCCATCTGCTCTTAAAGCAGCAAGTATCATTGCAGATTTTACTTGAGCAGAATCAACAGGTGAAGTGTAAGTAAAAGGTTTTAATTCTTTTGCTCCTCTTATAAATAGTGGAGCTTTATTTCCATCTTCTCTTCCATCAATATTAGCCCCAATACTTCTTAGAGGATTTGCCACTCTTTTCATTGGTCTTTCATTTAAGTATTTATCTCCATTAAGAGTAAATGCCCCATCTACAGAAGCTAAAAAACCACAAAAAAGTCTTATAGCTGTTCCTGAATTTCCACAATCTAAAACATCATTAGGTTCATTTAATGTTTCTCTTGGACTTATTTCTACAGTACTACCATCTCTTTTTACTTTTGCACCTAATTGTTCAACAATGCTTAAAGTGTTTAATGTATCTTCAGCTGTTAAAAAGTTTTTTATATAAGAAGTCTCTTTTGAAAAAAGTGAAAACATTGCACATCTATGCGAAATTGATTTATCACTTGCTATAGAGTCTATTTCAATGTTAAATGCTTTTGTTAATTTACCGATATTAAAATTTTTCACTTTTTCCCTTTTATATACTAATCTCTAAGTCCAATATTTAGTTTTTCATTTAAATTATCTAAAATATTTTTCATTGTGTTAGTAATATCTTCTTCTTCTAAGGTTTTATTATCACTTTGTAATACAAATCTAATAGTTAAGCTCACTTTATTATCTAACTTCTCATCACTATAAATATCAATTAAATTAAATTGTTTAATATTTTTATCACTAATACTATTTATAACATCATTAATCTCTTTATATGGCATATCTTTTGGTGTTATTATACTTAAATCTTTTTTAGAAGCTTGAAATTTAGAATATGAATTAGTTTTTATTAATTCATTTGATATTTTATCAAAATCAATCTCAGCTATAAACGTATCACTTAAATTATAATCTTCTGCAACACTAGGATGAAGTTTAGATATAAATCCAATTTCTTCTCCTTCAACTATAACTGAAGCATTTTGATATGGATGAATTAAGTCATTACTTACTTTTTTTAATGGTTCTAAATCAAATTTACCTACTGTATTTAAAATCTTTTTAGAAAATTCAAAGAAATCAATATTTTTTGGTTTCCCTGCATTTGATATTGCTTCAATCTCTTTAGCTCCACTGAAAATAAATGATATTTTTCTGCTTTCAGTTCTATTACTATCGAAAATTGTACCAATTTCAAAAAAAGAAGTTGATTTAAAGCCTAATTTAACATTGTTTGAACAAGCTTCTATTAAATTGATTAAAATTGTAGTTCTAAATGTATCTAGCTCTTTAACTATTGGATTTAAGATATCTAAGTCATCTTTAACTATTGGAAGATTGTATTTTAAAAGATTATCTTTTGAAGTAAAAACATATGTTAATGTTTCGTTAAAACCATTTTCTATAGCTTTTGCTCTTAATTTATTTTTTTTAATCAAATTGTATGAAGTTTGATTAATTCTATTAACTTCGTCAATTGCTAAAGGTTTAGCTTTAATATTATCAATTCCAATTATTCTTACAATCTCTTCTGTTACATCAGCTATATTCTTTATATCATGTCTAAATAGTGGTATTTGAATAGATAGAACTCCATTAGCTCCATCTTTTACCTCAAAGCCTAAAGAACTAAGAATTTTTTCTATTTTTATTTTTTCTATTTTTTGACCAATGATAGCATTAATTTTTTTTACACTCACATCTAAAGTTAGTTTCTCGTCAAAATCAGTATATGATTCATCTCCATTATAAATTTTAGATCCAAGCTTTGATATTAAAGAACAAAAAGTCTTCATTCCTGTATTGATGTTAGGCTCACTTCCTCTTGAAGATTTATAATAAACATCTCCAGTTCTTCTTTTAGTTTCAAAAACTTTTTTTGATAATGTTTCTGGGTGAATATATGAAGCTTCTATTATATATTCATTGCTTTCGTCAAAATTAATATCATTATGTTCAATACAAACAGTGCTTAAATTGTCTATTCCTAAAACTATATCAAAACCTTGTTCATCTTTTTTTATATAAAGAGTCGCTATATTATTAATTATATTTGCATCTTTTTTAGCATAAGCATTAATTATTACACCAGTACTATGAGTTACATATGTAATAATGTCTTGCAAATCATTTTCTTTAAATTTGTCAATGATTCCAACTCTAAGTTTATATATTAATGAAAGTCTAAATTCTTTTGTATTGGCTACAGTATAAATATATTTGCTATCTATATTATTAGAACTTTCAACCTCAAGTACTTGACCTATTCCTAAGTCATTGTTAATAATTGAATGATCTTGTTCTTTAAAAGGTATATTATAAAAAGCTGACAATTCTCTTGCTACACCATTTATACTTAAACAATCACCTCTATTTGCAGTTAATTCAATTTCTATTATGTCATCGTTTAAGCTAGGATACTCTTTTAATTCATTTCCAACAATTAGTTTTCCTATAGAATCATCAAGTTCTAAAATTCCGTCATTAAGTTTTGCAAGACCAATTTCAGTAGATGAACAAATCATTCCATTTGAGTCAACTCCTCTTAATTTTGCTTTCTTAATTTTAAAGTCTTCACTTAGCTTACAACCAACAGTTGCAACTGGAACATATTGACCAGCTTGAACATTTTTTGCACCACAAACAATTTGTACAGTCTCTTTTCCAAGATCTACTTGACAAATGTTTAATTTATTAGCATCAGGATGTTTTTCTTTCTCTAAAACTTTCCCAATTACAATTCCAGATACAATTCTTTGTTTTTCTAAACTATCTACTTCTAATCCAATAGAGTTAAGAGTCTTGCAAATATCATCTGTACTGATTTTCGATATATCAATAAATTCTTGTAACCACGATCTTGTAACTATCATTTAAACTGTCCTAATAATCTTAAATCACTTTCAAATAGAGATCTTAAATCTCCAATATTATGTATTAGCATTGCAAATCTTTCAACTCCTAAACCAAAGGCATAACCTGATTTATTTTCATATCCAACTGCTTTAAATACATTTTCGTCAACCACACCACATCCAAGAACTTCTAACCATCCTGTATGTGAACAAACTCTACAACCTTCTGCTTTACAAAATACACATGAAATGTCAACTTCAGCAGATGGTTCTGTAAAAGGGAAAAAAGATGGTCTAAATCTAACTTCAACATCTCCAAACATATGATGTAAAAATTCAACTAAAACATGCTTTAAATTTGCGAAAGAAATTTTATCTGCTTCGTCAACAACAAGTGCTTCAATTTGATGAAACATAGGAGTATGAGTTAAATCAAAATCTCTTCTAAATACTGTTCCTGGTGCAATCATTCTAATAGGAGTATCTTGCTTTAACATTGTTCTTATTTGAACAGGAGAAGTATGAGTTCTTAAAAGCGTATAATCCTTATTATAAAAAGTATCTTGCATATCACGTGCAGGGTGATATTTTGGAAGGTTTAATGCTTCAAAGTTATGAAAATCATCTTCTACTAAAGGACCTTCTTCAACTGCAAAGTTAAGATTTTGGAAATAAGTAATAATTCTATCCATTGTAAGTGATACTGGATGTACAGCTCCACATGAAAGTTCATTATTAAACTTAGTTACATCAATAGTTTCTTCTTTTAAAGTTGTTTCTAGAGCTTCTTTTTCTAAAATAACTTTTTTTGATTCTAATATTTCATTTATTTGTGCTTTTTGTTTATTCAAATTTGCAGCAAAATCTTTTTTCTCTGGTCCTGGTATATCTTTCATTTTCGCAAATTGCGCAGTTATAATACCTTTTTTACCTAAAGTTTCAATTCTAAGATTTTCTAATACTTCAAGTGAATTAGCATCGTTTATTTTGTCAAGCCATTCTTTCACTTTTTATTTCTCCTGATATAAGTGTGTTTCTATACTGTTCGGGATTATACTTAAAAATTATTAGAGTTTGGTTATAATAATTTTAGAAATTAACTAAAGGTAGCATATGTGTATATTTTGTAAAATAATTAACGGCGAGATACCAAGTCAAACAATTTTAGAAGATGAAAATTTTTTAGCTTTTAATGATATAAATCCATCTAAAAAGGTTCATATTTTAGTTATTCCAAAAGAGCATTATGATTCATTTGATGTAATACCTCCAAAAATTATGGCTTCAATGACTGAGTTTATCCAAAAATTAGTATCAAAAGTTGGAATAAAAAATAGTGGTTATAGATTAATAACTAATATTGGAGTTGATGGAGGTCAGGAAGTTAAACATTTACATTTTCACGTATTAGGTGGAGAAAAAGTAGGAAAAATGGTTTCTTAATTTAAGTAAGTTGTATTTATTACAACTTACTAATTTTTATCCTCTTGAAAACTTCCTAAATTCATTAATTTTTCATATTTCATTTGATATCTTTGAGCAGGTGTCAATTTTTTTAGTTCCTCTAATGAATCTAAAAAATAATCACCTAACGCTTTGATAGCTTCATCTTTTTTTCTATGAGCACCAATTAAAGGTTCCTTGATTACATCATCAATTAATTCTAATTGATGAAGAGATTCTGCAGTTATTTTTAAAGCATTAGCTGCTGTTTCAACTTTTGAAGAATCATTCCATAAAATTGCACTACATCCTTCAGGTGAAATTACTGCATAAACTGAATATCTCATCATAGCAAGTTTATCAGCTACTGAAATAGCTAATGCACCACCAGAACCACCTTCTCCAATTACAACAGAAATAGTAGGAGTTGTTAGATTTGAAAATTCATATAAGTTTTTAGCAATAGCTTCTGATTGATTTCTCTCTTCTGCTCCAAGACCTGGATATGCACCAGGAGTATCTACTAGCATAAGAATTGGAATATTAAACTTTTCAGCCATCCTTGCAGCTCTTAATGCTTTTCTATAACCTTCTGGACTAGGCATTCCAAAATTTCTCATAAGCTTATTTTTTGTACCACGACCTTTTTGTTCACCTATAACCATTACTTTTTGTTCGCCAATGTATCCAAGAAAACAGATTATAGCTTTGTCATCATCAAAGTGTCTATCGCCATGAATTTCATAAGAATTAGTCATTAATCCTTTAATATAATCCAATGCATATGGTCTATCAGGATGCCGTGCAAGTTGAAGCTTTTGATAGTCGCTTAAGTTCTTAAAAGTTTTTTCTACTTCTTTTTCAAGTTTTTTTTCTAATATTTCTACAGCATGTTGATCTGATTTAGTTTTTGCAAGCGTAATATCTTCTTCTAACTTTTTTATTTTGTCTTCAAAATCTAAATAAGTAGCCAAGTATCATTCCTTTTATTGGTAAAAAGAGTCTTTTAAACTCTTTTTTATATATATTAATCTTTAAATTTTTTAAAAATGATAGAACCATTTGTTCCACCGAAACCAAAGTTATTACTCATAACAGTCTCTAGTTCTAATTCTCTAGAAACATTTGGAACATAGTCTAAATCACATTCAGGGTCTTGATTCTCTATATTAATAGTTGGAGGTATTATTCCATGATTTAATGCTTTAATTGCAAAGATTGCTTCTATAGCACCAGCAGCTCCTAGACAATGACCAATTTGTCCTTTTGTAGAAGTAACAGGAGGGCAATTTTCAACTCCACCAAATAGTTCTTTAATAGCTTTTGTTTCATTTACATCCCCAACAGGAGTTGATGTTCCATGAGTATTTACGTAATCTATTTTTGGTTCAACACCTGTAATGTTTTTAGCCATTGCAAATGCAGCTTTCATAGCTCTTAAAGGTCCATCCATAACAGGAGCTGTAATATGGTTAGCGTCACCACTTTCTCCAAATCCTATAATTTCACAATATATCTTTGCTCCACGAGCTTTTGCTGATTCTAAATCCTCAACAACTAAGGCACCAGCTCCTTCTCCCATAACAAAACCATCTCTATTTGTATCAAAAGGTCTTGATGCTTTTTTTGGATCATCATTTCTTGTTGATAATGCTTTCATAGCAGCAAATCCACCAACTCCAGCTCCACAAATTGCACTCTCCGCTCCAACTACTAGAATTCTATCAGCACCATTTAACATAATTGTTTTAGCAGCATCTGCTAAAGCATGAGTTGATGCTGCACAAGCAGTTACATGAGAAAGACTTGGACCTTTTAATCCATGTTCAATAGAAATAAAACCACCTAACATATTTACTAAAGAAGAAGGTATGAAAAATGGTGATATTCTTTTAGGTCCTCTATTTTCACAAACAACTGAATTTTTTTGGATTGTTCCTAATCCACCTATACCAGATGCAGAAATAATTCCAAATCTTTCAGAAATTGAGTCATCAACTTTATTATTATCTTCATTTGTAAAGCCAGAATCTATCATAGCTTCTTTAGCTGCTTTAATTCCTAATTGAATAAATCTATCTGCTTTTTTAACTTCTTTTTTATCCATAACAGTTGTAGGGTCAAAATCTTTTACTTCACCTGCAATTTTTACAGGGAAATCACTTACATCAAATAGTGTAATTTTATCAATTCCACACTCTCCATTAACTACAGCTTCGAATGATTCTTCTACACTATTACCTACAGAATTAATTGTACCTAGACCAGTTATAACAACTCTTCTCATTAAATATGCTCCAAATTATATGTTTAATTATATCTTTAAATAATTCAATTTTTTAATTTATTAAAAATTCAATTATTTAAATATTAAAAAAGCCAGTATAAAATACTGGCTTAAAGTTATAAAGCGTATTAAATTACGCGTTATCTTCGATGTATTTCATAGCGTCAGCTACAGTTAAAATACCTTCAGCATCTTCATCTGGGATTTCAATGTCAAATTTTTCTTCTAACGCCATAACTAACTCAACAACGTCAAGAGAATCTGCACCTAAGTCCTCAATAAATTTTGAATCTTCTTTTACTTCGGCTGCATCACAATCTAATTGCTCTACTACTACTTCTTTTACATCATCTAATAATGCCATATTCATTTCCTTTTATAAAATTATCGTAAGATTATAACACAAAAAGATTTAATTAATCTTTTTATACGTATAAGCCACCATTTACTTTTAAGATTTCACCTGTTATGTATGAAGAATGGTTACTTAATAAAAATGCAACTGAATCTGCAATCTCTTTAGGTTGGCCAAATCTAGAAAGTGGAATATTCTTTTCATATTCAGCTTTTACATCATCTTTTAATTCATCTGTCATATCAGTTTGAATAAAACCTGGAGTAACTGCATTATATCTAATACCTCTAGCAGCAGCTTCTTTTGCAAAAGATTTTGTCATTGCATTTAATCCACCTTTTGAAGCTGAATAGTTTGTTTGACCAGGGTTTCCCATTTCTCCAACAATTGAAGAGATATTAACAATAGATCCAAATCTTTTCTTACCCATCGCTTTTAGTGCACCTTTACACCCAATAAATGCTGATGTTAAATTAGCAGCAATAACATCATTAAAATCTTGAACTGACATTCTTAATGCCAATTTATCTTTTGTAATACCAGCGTTGTTTACTAAATATGCAATTTCCCCATCAGCATCAACAATTGTTTTAATTGCTGCATTAAATTCTTCTTCATTAGTAACATCTGCTTTAATAATGGCAGCTTTACCACCAGCTGCTTCAATTTCTTCTTTAACACTTTGCGCAGCTTCAACACCACTTCTATAATTAATCCATACTTTTAAACCATAACTTGCTAATGTTTTAGCTATTTGTGCTCCTATTCCTCTACTTGCACCAGTAATAAGAACATTTGAACCAGTAAACTCCATATAAATCCTTTTTATTATTTAAATTAATCGAATATTATATCAATTATTGTTAATTTATTTGATTAAACGTTAAACGCCTCTTTTGCTATCCCAAACTCTTATATGTAATCTATCGCAATATTTATATCCATTTTTAATAGCTAAATTTATTATAGATTCGCAGTTAGTATTTATTTCTTTATTTGTATTTCCTAATGGCATAATATAAACGCAGCAAATAGGTATTTTTTTTATAATATCTTCTATCTCTTCTTCAGCTTTTTCTATAAAATCTTCATTTATTACAAATTTTAAATAAGACTCAGAATTGTTTTTTAGTATATTAGTAATTGTATTTATATTAACACGTTTTTTTAATGTTTCAAGCGAATTTGAAAGTTTAACACTCATTGAAAAAAGTATATTTTTATGATAATCTTTATCTAACTCAATATCAATTGAGGCATTCGTTTCAATTGTAACTTTGTGACCATTTAAAATATAATATTTTAGTAAATCTTGAAACTCTTCGTGTTTCCAATATAATAAAGGTTCTCCTCCTGTTATTACTATATCAATTTTATAATCTGGCATAAGTTTAGATACTTCATTTATGATTTGTTTGTAATTAATATTTAACCATTCATTTTTAAAACTTTTATCAACAGCATAATAAGAATCACAAGAGACTTTTTTAATACCACTAGGAGTTTCGTATTCTACATTGAATCCCTGACATTTAAAATTACAATTCGCAAACCTAATAAAAATAGAAGGTGTTCCAACTAACTTTCCTTCTCCTTGAATGGTTGGACCAAAAATTTCATTTATATTAAGCATACACGTTACTGGTACTTTTGGGCGTTTCTGCAAATTCAATTTGAGAGACCTTCACATCAAGTTCTTTCATCTTTTCTTCTGCAATATTCATAAACCATGTAGATAAGTTTTCACTTGTAGGTACAAAGTCAACTATAACATAACTTTCATACATCTCAATGATATGATTTTGTTCATTTTTTATTTTTGTTAAATCTGGAGTTTTATATCCTTCTTTATGTTCAATTAATTCATCTTTTTTATAATGAGGAAGTAATGTTTCAAAAAGTGGGTCATTAATATCAATTATAAATCTGTGATCTAAAACATCATCTAAAAAGACTTTAAACCAATTCAAATGAGCAAAATCTGTAACCATGCCATTTATTAACTTCGTACTTTCTAGATGTAATATTACTTTCCCTTGATGCCCATGTAAATGTCTACATTTTAAACAAGGGTCAATTGAAAAATCAGGATTTAACTCTTGTGACCAAACTCTATGTCCATAACAAAAATCGAAAGATTTAGATATTTTCCAAGTCATAATTACTCTTTATATCTTATTGGGTCAGTTGCATTTGCTTTTTTAAAACCATTTAGTCTCAATCTACATGAGTCACAAATACCACAAGCTTCGTCTTCTTCTTTATAACATGACCAAGTATGTTCTAAAGGCACATTTAATTCCAAAGATTTTTCAACAATTTGATTTTTCATTAGATGAACTAATGGAGTTTTAATTTCTAAATTAGTCGATTCTTTTGTTCCTTGATTAATAGCAGTATTCATGTTATTAATAAATGTATCTGTACAATCTGGATATCCAGAGCTATCTTCTTCTACAACACCAATAAAGAGAGTCTCAGCTTTTTCTTTTTCAGCAATTGCTGTTGCTATTGATAAAAATATTCCATTTCTAAAAGGCACATAAGTAATTGGAACACCATCTTCAACTCCTGAAGTTGGAACATCTATAGATAAATCTGTTAAAGCACTAGCCCCTATTTGACTAAAAAATGGTATATCTATTTCATATTTTTCTTTTATTTTTAAATCGTCACAAACATTTCTAAATGCTTTTAATTCTCTTTTTTCAGTTCTTTGTCCATAATTAAAATGAACTGCAATTATTTCATAACCTTCTTCTTTTGCAATATAAGAAGCTAGTGTAGAATCCATTCCTCCACTTAAAATACAAACTGCTTTTTTAGAAATTTTTTCATTCATATGTCAAATAATCCTTATTTTTATCTGTGAAAAAATTCCAATTTATAGGTAGTATTTTCACATTAGAGCCTTTTTTGATTAATGAAACATTTTCATCTAAAACTATCATACTATTACATTGGCTTAATATTGATACCATTCCAGGACTTCTTTTTTCTGAACTTTTAAACTGCACTCCATCAAAAAAACCAGGAATAATTGTAATTCTTCCTTTTTTATTCTTTAAATCTTCACCCATATGCGTATTAATTGTATTATGATAAATTTCACTTGAACCAATTAGTTTTTGTAGTATTAATTTTCCAAACATCTCAAATATAAGTGAGCAAGCTAAAGGATTACCTGGTAAGTTTAAAATATGAGTATTACCTATCTTACCTAAAATTGTAGGTTTACCTGGCTTAATTATAATTCCCTCAATTAAAGTTGTAAAATCTAATTCATTAAAAGCATCTCTTGTAAAATCTGCATCTCCGACTGAAACACCACCTGAAGTTATTATTAAATCGGCATTAAGTGAATTTAGAATTAGTTCTTTGATAGATTCAATTGAATCGTGTGCTTGACCAATAAAATCTATTTGAGCTCCTAACTCTTTACATCTACTTATAAGTGTTGGCGTATTAGAATTATATATTTGATAGCTTTCAGCTTTTTCGTAGTGTAGTTTTAATTCTTCACCACTTGCAAATACTACAACTTTAGGTCTTTTATAAACTTTTATATGTGAAATACCTTGGCTGCTTAAAAGTGTAATTTTTGAGAAATTAATTGTTTGACCTATATCTATTTGTTTTTGACCAGTTTTTATATCTTCCCCAACAAATCTAATATGTTGATATTCTTTTATATTCTTAGGAACAAGAATCATATCATTTTCAAAATATTGGCAATCTTCTTTAGGAATAATTGCGGTACAATTATCAGGAATTTTTGCACCAGTCATTATTTTAACACATTGATTTTCTTCTAATAATCTATTATTATCGTCACCCGCAAAAATTGTATCAACAACTTTTAATTTACTCTGTTTATCTTTATATAAAATACCATAGCCATCCATCGCAGAATTATCAAATCTTGGTAAAGAAAATTTTGCAATTACTTCTTGCGCACAAATTCTATCTTGTGAGTTTTCTATTGGGATTATTTCGTAGTTTAAATTAATATCTATATTTGAGATTATACTAATAGCATCTTCAACGCTTACAGCCATATTTATCCTTTTACTAATACCTTATGACAAGTTAGATATAATACCAAAATTTTTTAAAAGTGAGGTTAACATGGCACTAATGAATGATGCAATTGTTACACATGTATTTACAATATATATCTTTTTAGCAATTATACTTTTTAATTACTATTCAGTTTCAACTGCAAGTAATTTTATAAAACTAGCAAAAAGATTAAAGTTTATGACACCTATTTATCATATGACTAATGCAATCGTTATTTATACAGGAGCAATCGTAGCAGCTTATGTAAATGATTTATCTCCTACGGTTATACTTATGATTGTAGCAGGAATTTTTCTTTTAGTCATTGAGATTAAAAGATATAAAAAAATGAGGGTTATCAAAAGCACTGACACTAAACTTCAAGAGGAGTTTATGATTTTTGCTAAAAAAGTTTATACTATAGAACTACTTGTTTTAGTAGGTACGTATATTTTAGTTAAGATATTTTAATGCAATTTACATATCACTCTAATTCTTCAGATGAATATATTGAGATAAAAGATGATACTTATAAATATCTATTTAAAGCTAGACGACATAAATTATTGGACGAGATCTATTTTAGAAATTTAAAAGATGATTATTTATATTTATATAAAGTAATTTCTATTGATAGAAAAAAAGCATCTTGTGAGTTAATTTCAAAAGAAATAAAGATTATTGAGAGTAAAAGAAAATTACACTTAATCTGGTGTATAGTTGATCCTAAAACAATAGAAAAGAGTATTGCCTCTCTTAATGAATTAGGAGTTAATAAAATAACTTTCGTATATTCTGAATATTCTCAAAAGAACTTTAAAATTAATTTTGAAAAACTAGAAAAAATATTAATTAATTCATCTTCTCAATGTGGAAGAAGTTCAATAATTGAACTTGATTTAAATAATAGTTTAGAAACTTTTTTAAATGAAAATATTGATATACACTTGTTGAATTTTTCTGATCAATATATAGATGATAAAAAAGAAGAAATACAAAAACTTCTTATAGGCTGTGAAGGTGGATTTTCTATTGAAGAGATAAATAAGTTTGACAAAGAAAAAATTGTAGGATTTAAATCTAATTTGATATTAAGAAGTGAAACAGCAATACTAAGTGCAGCTTCAAAGTTGTTAATTTAAAATACTTTTTATTATTCTATACTTTATTTTTAAATAAAAAAAGGAGAGTTAGTTAAACTAACTCTCCTTTTTTAGTAAATAGAAAAGATATTCTAGTGAATATCTCTCCATTTACTTGCTTTCCATAACCAAGCAAAGATTGAGAATATAACTAAATAAATTAAGAATTTAGGACCTAAAGCTTCTCTTTGAGCTTTTTTAGAATCACCAACTTCTTCCATATATGTTACAACTTGATCTTCAGCTGCTTTCGTTAAACCAACTCTAGGCATTGCAGTACCTTCAAGATGTTTTTGAGGGTCATTAATGAACTCATGTAAGTAAGACTCACTTCTTGATCTAATGTATTGTGATAAATCAGGAGGTAATTTACCCATATAAGCTGTAATATTTGCGTCTGGAGTTTTAGCTGCCATTGTACCTTTTTGCATATCAGCATACTTAATACCGTGACATCTTTGACAAGCATCAGAAAATACTTCTTTATTTGTCATCTCTTTTGGAGCAATTGACTGTAAATATGCAACCATATCAGCAATCTCTTGAGGTTGCATCCAAGCATAACCTGGCATTGGATGAACTGCACCATCTTCAAATTTATGTTCAACTTTTCCAGCTTTTGCAGGATTTTTAATAAATGCAGCTAAATAATCAGGATTATATATTTTTCCAGCAGAACTTAAATCAGGTGGAACTACATTACCAAAAGATGCAGCAGCAGTTGCGTTATCCATTAATTGAGAGAACCCTTGAGATGTACTTGAGTGACACGCCGTACAGTTTGATTGTACAAGTGTAGCACCAGCTTCAGCATTTCCTTTTAATCCACCTAAACCATCAACATCTTTAAATTCATAGTCAGGAGCATCAACATGTGGATGCATTTGAGAGTGTGCTAAAGGCTCAACTCCGTAGTAAGTTACAAGTGTAAAAAATACAACTACTGCTAAAATCTTTAATTCTCTCATTATACACCTCTCTTTTTAGCATCAATTTTAGTTACAATTGGTAATGCTACGAATAATAAAATAAATACTACAGCTGCGAAAAATCCAACCCAAGCATTTGCACCCGTCGGAGGTAATTTACCATAAACTGTTAATACAATTAAATCGACCATTAATACCCAGAACCAAGCAAAAAATGCAGGTCTTTTATGTGCAGGTAAGATATCTGGATCTCTATCTAAGAATGGTAATAAAAGGAAGGCAACGTTAGCAAAACCAAATGCAGCTAATCCAATATCAAATGCTTTAAATCCAGCAATATCAAAGAAGAATCCTCTTAATACTTCATACGACCATAAGAAATACCACTCAGGGTAAATATGTGCAGGAGTAACCATATTATCAGCAGGATCGAAGTTAACAGGATCCATTGCAAAATTATAATGGAAGAATACTAAGTAGAAGTAGAAAATCAAGAAAATACCAAGAACAGCAAAATCTTTAGAAATAAATACAGGCCAAAAAGGAATAACTTTTGACTCTTTTTTATTTCCAGATAAATATTTCTCAGCTTCAGCATCATAATCAATTTCTTCAGAAGTTTGATTATTAACATGAGGAATTCTTAATGTATAAAAGTGTAATGCAATTATACCTATAATTGAAAGAGGTAATAAGAATACGTGTAACATAAAGAATCTAGTTAAAGTAGCATCAGCAACATTAAAGTCACCTCTAATCCATACAACTAAAGCATCACCAATAAATGGAATTCCACCAAATAAGTTTGTGATAACCATTGCAGCCCAGTAAGACATTTGTCCCCAAGGTAACATATATCCAGAGAATCCAGCAGCAGAGAATGTCATAAATAATAACATACCTGAAATCCAAATCATCTCACGACCTTTTTTATAAGAACCGTAGTAGATACCAGTTAGCATATGAATATATATAATTAAAAATATAACAGACGCTGCGACACCGTGCATATGTCTAAATAACCAACCGTAAGCAACTTCTTGCATGATTGTATAGTTTACTGAATCAAATGCTAAATTTATATCTGGTTTGTAGTACATCATTAAGAAAATACCAGTAATAACTAATATTTTAAATGTTACTGCT